>JBJXFC010000144.1:0-19073 GCA_046153915.1 Flavobacteriales bacterium | reverse complement strand
ACTCGTGAAACGTTACGCAGGTGTCGATACCAAAACCGATACTTCATTTAAACGTCTGGCCGGTGAAATTTATGGTTCGGCGAATGCTCCGTTTGTAGTAGTTAAGACCATTGGCAAAACCCCTTTCAAAAACGTGATCAATGCCATTGACGAACTGCAGATATGCAATGTAAAAAAGCGCGCCATTATTGACATGGGAGAAAGTGAAGCAATTGCTGTTAGACAGAAATCTTCAGAACTCGGACTAAAGGATAGCAAAAAATAATGAACGCATTTGATTTCTGCCTGTACGGGCAGTTACAAAACGAATAAAACGAATAACCATGACACTCATCATTATTGGAATTTTGGCTTTGGTTGTTGCAGCAGTTGGTTTCGACTTAAGTTTTACCAACGTGCTTACCAAAGATCGGAATGATCTTGTTTTTGAAGGAAAAAACAAGAAGTACGGGGCTTATCAGATGCGTAAGTCGAACGGCTGGGTTGTAGGAATTGCATTGTTATCCATTGGAGCTTTGGCTACAGCAGGCACTGCTATCCCTATGATACTTGCAGGAAAGAACAACAAGACATTTGAAGCACCCAAAGAGGTTTCTGTGGATATGATTGCACCACCGCCGGCCGATCCAAATGAACCACCACCGCCACCGCCGCCGCCACCACCACCACCGCCGCCACCTACCATCAAACAGATTCAGTTTACTACTATTGAGGTAACTGAGGAAGAAGTGGTTGAGAACATACCGGATTTGACAAAGCTTGCCGACACCCAGATAGGTACAGAGAACACCGAGGGAGAAGATGGACTCGTTCCTCAGGAAACCCAGGCAGTTGCCGCCGTTGAAGAAGAAGTAATCGAAGCACCGGTTGCATTCGCACAGGAAATGGCTGCCTACCCTGGCGGAGATGCAGGGCTTCAGACTGAACTGAGATCATTGATTACTTATCCGGAAATGGAAAAGGAAAACAATATCGAAGGAACGGTGTATGTGCAGCTCGTGGTTGAGAAGGATGGATCCATTTCAAATGTCAACGTTCAACGTGGCGTTTCTGGCGGACCAAACCTCAGCAAGGAAGCCGAACGTGCTGTGAGAAAACTTTCCAGGAAATTTAATCCGGCAAAACAAAACGGAAAACCAGTGCGTCTTACGCTCACCATTCCGGTGAAGTTTAAACTTCAGGGATAATCTGGTCGACATAAAATATTTAAAACCGCTGTGATTGATCACGGCGGTTTTTTTTGTATCAATATGAACTGATATTATTGAAAAGTTCTGGATTGATCTGATCTGTTCACACACCAATTCCGGCGCTTTTATTGATCACAATTCGGCAAAATCTAAACACAATGGCCGAATTAATTCAATCAACGCCTGCTTCAGGCAAACACTCGCGCAGAAGAAATATCGCCGCACGCCCGGACATGACACCGATGGTGGATCTGGCATTTCTGCTGGTCACATTTTTTGTACTTACAACCTCTATGATGAAGTCAAGAGCAATGGAAATCATATATCCATCAGAAGAAGGGGTTCCGCTAAAAGCCAACAACGTTGTTTCCATTTTACTGGATGAAGGGAAGAACCGCATTTTTTGGTATTATGGTGAGTTTAAAGGAAACGAGACTGAAATTCATCGCACGGATTTATCATCACGAGGTCTTCGGAAAATAATACTGGAGTACAATCGAAGTGTGAATGAGCGGATTCTGGCACTCGAGTCGCAGTTTCCTCAGAGGAATTTTTGGACCGGGGCAGATCATCAGAAATTCAATCAATTGTCCGGAGATATCTATGCAGCGGACCATGCGCTCACGGTCCTTATCAAAACATTGCCAGCTACACAATTCAGCGAAGTGATTTCCGCCATGGACGAACTGAATATCTGCAATGTGCGAAAAAGAGCAGTTCAGGATATGAACAGCGAAGAGGCAATTTTGATCAAGGGATTGTAAATCAGGTTTGTAAATCGGTTGTCTGACAACAATGAAATGTTGTTGATTCTGAAGCCATCCATGGTTTTGTTTTGATTTTTAACTTAGGTTTGGGCCTGATGGGTAAATTAGCCCAAAGAAGTTGGAAGTTACGCAGAAGAAAAAATCAGAAGAATAGTATGGGATGTTCAAGTTGTTCAACAGGAAGTAATGGATTACCAGGTGGCTGCAAAAACAATGGCGCTTGTGGCACTTATGGATGCAATAAACTAGAGGTTTTTGATTGGCTGAGTGGCATGGCATTGCCCGATGGCCAAAAACCCTTTGATATCGTTGAAGTACGGTTCAAAAACAGTCGAAAGGCCTTTTTCCGGAATGTCAGCAATCTCGAATTGTATCCCGGAGACGTGGTAGCAGTGGAGGCCTCTCCAGGTCACGATGTTGGAGTAGTGAGCATTACAGGGGAATTGGTGCGCATTCAAATGAAGCGCAAGGATGTGAAGGATAATTACGAGATCAAGAAACTTTTCCGAAAAGCAAAAGAAGAAGATATTGTCAAATGGCAGGAGGGAAGAAAACTCGAGCAAGAAACCATGATGCGCGCGAGAACACTTGCTCGTGAATTGCAACTTGAAATGAAATTGAGTGATGTAGAATACCAGGGCGATAAGACCAAGGCTACATTTTTCTACACTGCGGATGGACGAGTTGATTTCCGTGAATTGATTCGCAAATATGCTGAGGAATTTAAAGTGCGCGTGGAAATGCGGCAGATTGGATACCGCTACGAGGCCGGACGCCTGGGTGGAATCGGATCATGCGGCAGAGAATTGTGTTGCTCTTCGTGGCTGACAGATTACCGAGCTGTGAGCACAAGTGCTGCGCGCTATCAACAGCTATCTCTTAATCCGCAAAAACTAGCGGGTCAATGCGGTAAATTGAAGTGTTGCCTCAACTACGAGCTCGATCAATATGTTGAGGCATTAAAAGAATTTCCAAGCACACAGGTGAGGTTGCAATTACCAAAGGGCACAGCTTCTCACTTCAAAACAGATCTTTTTGGAAGGCTCATTTATTATATATATGAAGGCCAACCCGGAGAACCTCCATTTGCACTCACGGTAGATGCAGCCAAAGAAATCATCGATCGCAATAAACGGGGCGTGGCAGTGAAGGATGTGGAAGAGTATATGGTGGAAGAAGTAGTTGTTGAAGAAACCGACTTCGCACAGGTTGTGGGCCAGGATAGCTTGACCCGTTTTGATCGCAAGAAGACCCGGGGTGGTAAGTCGAGAAATAAAGGTCGCGACACTCGCAAACCAGAGGGCAATCGCCCGGAAGGTGGCGCGCCAAGACCACAACAGCCACAACAACGCAGACCGGAAGGTGGCGGTGGAAATCCAAATCAGCAACGCAGGCCAGAAGGCGGAGCAAAACCAAATACAGGAAATCCAAACCAACAGCGCGGTAAAGAGGGCAACAGAGGCAATCAACCCAACGAGCGCAACTCTGGCAAACCACCTCAGGATCAGCGTCCACCGCGCAACGAAAATCGCGGAGATAAACCCCGTGGACCAAGACCTCCAAGGCCAAATAAACCAAACGGAAATACCGATCAGCCAGCTAAGGAATCCTAATTGTTTTACGAATTATGACAAGAGTTTATTTGTTCTTCATAGCCATTGTCCTTCTCACTTCGTGTGAAGACAATGTGGTGTTTGAAGAAAATAAAACCATCGAAAATGCTACGTGGAATGAAAAGGAACCCGTGCGATTTGAATTTGAAGTGAAGGATACAACCACACTTCATAATTTTTATATCAACCTTCGGAATACAGAAAAGTATCCTTTCAGCAATCTGTTTGTATTTGTAGAACTTGAGTTTCCGAATGGAAAAAAATCGATCGATACAGTTGAATGTTTTCTTGCCGACAAAACCGGCAAATGGATTGGCGGTGGCATTGGAAATCTATACGATAATCGTTTTTTGTACCAACAGAAAAAGCAATTTCCGATGTCTGGACGTTATGATGTGAGTATTTACCAGGCCATGCGCACACCAGAACTGGCAGGCGTAAACGATGTGGGTTTCAGGCTTACACGTTGGGAACCGAATTAATAAATACGTAAAAAATCCGGATGAATTTTGATATCAATCAGGTGTTTTCCTGCTTCATGGTTTTATTCGCTGTGATCGATATCGTTGGCAGTCTTCCCGTCATTCTGCGAATAAAAAACCAAACCGGAAACATACAGCCCATTACCACTACCACTGTTTCATTTTTGTTGATGGTGATGTTTCTTTTTGTTGGAGAGAAATTCCTTCAACTTTTTGATGTGGATGTCAATTCCTTTGCTGTTGCCGGTTCGTTTATTCTCTTTTTTATTGCGATGGAAATGGTACTTGGAATCAAATTGTTCAAACAAAAAGAAGGCACGGAAAAGGCCGCTAGTATTGTGCCCCTCGCATTTCCGATCATCGCTGGTGCAGGTACTTTTTCTACACTTATTTCACTTCGTGCAGAATACCATCAGATCAATATCCTGATTGCAATTGCATTGAATATGCCGTTGATTTTTATTGTTTTGAAACTCACCAACCGCATTGAAAAACTACTTGGTATTGCCGGCATAGCGGTAATCGAAAAAATATTCGGTATCATTTTGCTGGCAATTGCAGTAAAACTTTTCAGCAGCAATATTCAACACCTTTTCGGATAAAACGTTCTCAATTTTATGTCTGCAGAAATCACCATGTATACCGACGGCGCAGCGCGTGGAAACCCCGGTCCCGGAGGATACGGCCTTATCCTTCAAAGTGGCCCGCATTATAAAGAAGTAAGCGAAGGATTTCGGCTAACAACCAACAATAGAATGGAATTATTGAGTGTTATCAAGGGGTTGGAAATGCTCAAGAATCCGGATTGCAATGTGACTGTGTACAGCGATTCCAAATACGTAGTGGATTCGGTAGAAAAGAAATGGATCGAGGGATGGATCAAACGGGGTTGGAAAAACGTCAAAAACCCCGATTTATGGAAGCGATATCTCGAAGCCGCCGAACCACATCGTGTTCGTTTTAAGTGGATTAAAGGCCACAATGGGCATCCTATGAACGAGCGTTGTGATGCTCTGGCCGTTGAAGCCAGTCTTCAGGGAAATTTACCTCCAGATTCATGGTATGAAATGAACAAGGATAAGGATGATCTGTTCGCTAGATAGCCGATGTGATGACTACATTCGCGCCCGATTTAAAAGACAACACACAAAAAGCAAAAATAAATGCGTACAGACCTCTATCAGGGCCATGATTATTACCTCATGGACGAACTGCTGACAGAAGAACAAAAGCTCATCCGTGATACTGCCCGAGCTTGGGTTAAGAAAGAAGTTTCTCCTATTATCGAAGAAGCCGCTGAAAAATGCGAGTTTCCGAAACACCTTTTGAAAGGATTGGGTGAAATCGGTGCTTTCGGTCCTTATATCCCAACAGAATATGGCGGTGCCGGACTCGACCAGATTTCCTACGGCCTCATCATGCAGGAATTGGAACGATGTGATAGCGGATTGCGCTCTACAGCGTCGGTGCAAAGTTCGCTCGTGATGTATCCGATTTACAAATACGGCAACGAAGAACAACGCAAAAAATACCTTCCCAAACTCGCTACCGGTGAATGGATGGGATGTTTTGGATTGACGGAACCCGATTTCGGAAGCAATCCCGGCGGAATGATCACCAACTTCAAAGACATGGGCGACCATTATTTGTTGAATGGTGCGAAGATGTGGATCAGCAACGCACCCTTTGCGCAGGTTGCAGTTGTGTGGGCGAAAAATGAAGAAGGCCGCATTCATGGATTGATCGTTGAGCGTGGCATGGAAGGATTTACAACTCCAACCATGCATGGCAAATGGTCGCTGCGTGCAAGTGATACTGGCGAATTGATTTTTGATAACGTAAAAGTTCCGAAGAGCAATTTATTGCCAAACAAAAGCGGATTGGGAGGCCCATTGGGCTGTCTTGATTCTGCGCGGTATGGCATTTCGTGGGGCGCAATTGGTGTTGCACTCGATTGTTATGATGTTGCATTGCGTTATTCGAAAGAACGTATTCAATTTGGAAAGCCAATTGGCGCATTTCAATTGCAGCAAAAAAAACTGGCTGAGATGATTACAGAAATCACCAAGGCTCAATTGCTCACATTGCGCCTCGGCCAATTGCGCAATGAAGGTCGCGCAACGACGTCACAAATTTCGATGGCCAAACGCAACAACATTGCGATGGCTAAAGTGATCATCAGCGATGCGCGCCAGATTTTGGGCGCAATGGGCATTACCAATGAATATCCCGTGATGCGTCACATGATGAATTTGGAATCCGTTATTACATACGAAGGAACACACGATATCCATTTGCTGATTACCGGAATGGATGTTACAGGATTTGATGCATTTAAATAAATGAACATGAAAAAAGCGATTATACATACAGCAAAAGGCGACATGAAAGTTGAATTTTATGCCGCAGATGCGCCCAATACAGTGGCGAATTTTATCAAACTCATTGAAAGTGGTTATTACGATGGCCTCACATTTCACCGTGTTATTCCTGATTTTGTAATTCAGGGTGGTTGCCCAAATACACGGGAAGGAGCAAGCGGAATGCCAGGTACTGGTGGACCCGGATACAAAATTGATTGTGAACTTACCGGTGGCAATCAATACCATGATCGCGGTGTTTTAAGCATGGCTCATGCCGGAAGAAATACAGGTGGCTCACAGTTTTTTGTTTGCCATTCTCGCACCAATACTGCGCATCTTGACCGCAATCACACCTGCTTTGGAAAAGTAGTAGAAGGGTTGGATGTAATTGATGCCATACGCGGCGGAGATCGCATCAACAAGATTGAAATTATCGAAGAATAAATTAAGTCAATATATTGAAAAAGGCAGCTCTCGGGCTGCCTTTTTCGTTAATCCCAAAATAGGTAATAGGATTCGTAACGAAACGCAAAGGCACAATAAAATCAAACGTTCCCACAAGGTTTTACGACGAAGGAATAGTAAACTATTTTAAGGAGTAAAATCGAGGAAATGTTTGATTTTGAAGTGGATTTGTGCTGCAGTAGAATTCCATTACTTATTTTGGGATTGTCATCTTCCAAAAATTGCGTCATTCGTAGCGCAATGCTTTTATGGGATCGCGCAGCGCTGTTCCCATGGCATGCAGCGAAACCGTGGTGATGGATAATAGCACCGCGAATAATGCGGCCAATGCAAAAAACAAATACTGCACGTTTTCATGGTATGCAAAATTTTCGTACCAACTGGTTACACCAAACCAAGCCAATGGAAGCGACAATACGATGGATATTCCAACGAGTAGAATAAAGTCTTTGTTGATGAGTACAAGTATGTTGCTCACTGATGCGCCCATCACTTTGCGGATGCCAATTTCTTTGGTGCGTTGTTGGGTGGTAAATGCTGATAAGCCATATAATCCGAGGCAGCAAAGCAAAATGGCGAGGCCAGCGAAATAGGTTGTAATGGAGAGCATTTTTTCTTCTGCAACATAGAGTTTCGCAAAATTTTCATCCATAAATGTGTATTCGAATTCACTTTCAGGAAATGATTTCTTCCACAACGATTCAATGGTCGACAAGTTGTTTTGCAATTCACCGGGTTCCAATTCGGCAACCACATATCCACCTGCTCCTCGCTGATTTTGTTGAGCGATAACCAGCGGTTCGATTGGATGATGCAGGGATGCATAATGAAAATCTTTGATTACACCTATGATGCGAATTTCCTGCGGTGGATTCACACCATCACCCGGAATACTGATTATTTCATTCAGTGGATTTGTCCATCCACATGCGCGAACTGTGGCTTCGTTGACGATGGCATAACCGAATGGATTGGCTGCATCTGCTTCTGTAAACAAACGGCCCTCGCTGAGTGTCATCCGCGACGCTTTGAGATAGTCAGAGTCCGTAACCATAAATGGAAAAGGTTTGTCTTGTTTACCAGAAGGCGTATTTACGTTGAGAACGTATCTTCCTGTGGCATTGCCCGGAACATTGGCCGTGTGCGACACACTTTTGACAAATGCAAGTCCGCGCATATCGTTTTTGAATGCCTGCAACGGAGCGTATTGAGAAGTATCGCCGGCCGGTAAATTTACACACAACATATTTCCGGTTTGGAAGCCGAGGTCTTTGTTGCGCATAAAACGCAATTGACTCAAGACCGAAAGTGTAGCAACGATAAGTGCAATCGAGATCGTAAATTGCGTTGTAACAAGAATTTTGCGTAGAGTCCCAGATTTGCCCAATGAACTTCTTGCATCTCTGAAAATGGCTGTAACCGGTAGTTTTGAAATAAAGAAGGCAGGATAACTTCCTGCAACGAGTCCAATAAAAATAATGAGACCGCCCACAGCAAGAAGAAATTCGCCATTGAGCAAATCGGATGATTTCATTTCTTTACCTGTGATATAATTGAAATAGGGAATCAACAATTCAAGCAAGGCAAAAGCGATGAGAGCTGAAAACAAGGTTGTAAGAAAAGCTTCTCCGATAAATTGTGTGATGAGCTGTTTGCGTGTTGCCCCGGCCACCTTGCGCATGGCAACTTCTTTCGCGCGCCTGGAAGCTGTGGCTGTAGCCAGATTGACGAAATTGATACAGGCAATTATCAATGTAAGAATGGCAACAATGGAGAAAATAAGCACATAGGTTTTGTTGCCTTTTTCTTCGACATCGTAAATCAGGTAATCGTTAAAATGAACCTCCTTCAAAGGCTCTATATGCATTTCAATTGTTCCGTTAAATCCGGAAGATTGCCATTGAGGAAGTTGGTAGTTGTTTACAATCTGATCGAGTTTGGGTTGAAATTTTTTTTCCATGCCTGATTGTGGCAAGATGATATAACTGAGGCTATTGTTATTTCCCCAGTTGTCTTGGAGTGAATTGATAAAGGAGGTATCTGCCGATGACATAGAGATGAGGTATCCTATGGGAAGATGTGTCTTAAATTTTTTGTCTTCAATAACCCCGGTAACCTTGTACGTCTTGCGAAAATCAATGGTTTTACCAATGGGATCTTCCTGTCCAAAAAGCCGTTCAGCTTCGGTTGCCGTGAGCACAACAGACATTGGTTCGGCCAATGCGTTTTTTGGATTACCAGCCAAAAATGGAAAATCAAAGACACTAAAAAAATTGGTGTCGGCGAAAAATACCCGATCCGCTTTGAAGGTTTGGTTATTGCGCTTCACTTCAAGTGGGCCAATTTCAGTAATCCGCGTACCTGATTCTACTTCCGGATTGTCTTTTACAATGGCCGGTATGGCAGGAAACGGAGTAATGCCGAATTTGTCATCTACATCATCAAATTTATAGAAGGATTGCAATCGGTAAATGCGATCCGATTTCGAAAAATCAGCATCGTACGAAAGTTCATCTGATACATAAATATAAATGAACAGGCAGGAGGCAATCCCTGCTGACAGTCCGATGATGTTCAGCAATGAACTCAGTTTGTTGCGACGAAAATTGCGTAGTGCAGTGATAAAATAATTCTTAAACATAGAGCAGTTGTTTTAAAGAATGGCTTTGGCGGTGTTGCTGTGTTCGCTGATAACGCTTCCATCAAGCATGCGAATTACCCGATGTGCGTAGTCAGCGTCGTGCTGAGAGTGTGTTACCATAATAATGGTGGTGCCAGCATTGTTGAGCGCGGTGAGAAGTGTCATTACTTCGTTGCCATTCGTTGAATCCAGATTTCCTGTTGGCTCATCAGCAAGGATAAGCAGTGGGTCGTGCACTACTGCGCGAGCTACCGCAACACGTTGCTGTTGTCCGCCAGACAACTGCTGCGGGAAATGATTTCTGCGATGACCAATATTCATACGTTCCAGGGCTTCTTCTACTTTCTTTTTGCGTTCAGATGAAGAAATACCGCTGTATACAAGAGGTAATTCTACATTTTCGAATACCGTTAATTCATCAATCAGATTAAAACTCTGGAAAACAAAACCGATGTATTTTTTGCGTACTTCAGCTCTTTTGCGTTCCGGATATTTCGAAACTTCTTCGCCGTTGAGAAAATACTGTCCTCCTCCCGGTGTGTCAAGAAGCCCTAGCAGATTGAGTAATGTGGATTTGCCACAACCTGATGGCCCCATGATAGCAGCGAATTCTCCTTTTTCAACCTGAAGCGAAATTTTATTGAGAGCTGTGGTTTGAATGTCTTCTGTGAGATACACTTTTTCGAGATTTTCGATTTTGATCATGGTAGGTAATTATTTTGATTGTATTACGAGTTCAGTGGCGTCTCCAAAATTGTCGTATGAAGAGGTTATTATTTTTTCGCCGGTTTTTAATCCTTCAAGTACTTCATAATAGTCGGCATTCTGTCGCCCGAGTTTGACGGTTCTCTTTTCCGCTTTATTATCGTTAGTAATCACAAATACATAGTTGCCGCTTGTTTTCTGGAAAAAGGCACCACGCGGAATTTTCATCGCCTGTGATTCGGCGCCAAGTGTGAGACGGATTTGCAATGTTTGCCCTCTTCGTATTGTTGTTGGTTTTTCAGATTCGAATACGAGATCAATCTCAAAAAGCCCACTGATTACTTCAGGGTATACTTTGTTTACCAGCAGATTGTATTGCTGCCCGTTCAATGTAAATGTAGCACGCAGATCTTGCGAAACCCTTGTGATATAATGCTCGGGAACTGAAGCACGAATCTTAAAATCACTGACGTCGTCTACTTGTCCGATGCGCGCGCCGCTGCCAACGGTCTGGCCCAATTCCACCTGAAGCTGCGATAGTTGACCACCGATAGGCGCTTTGATAAAGAGATTATTGACAGTTTGGTCCAGAAATTGGATGTTGTCATCAATGAGTGAAAGAGATGATTCCACGCGGCCAATTTGATTGAGTCTGAAAAGCGAATCATTGCGAATTTTTTGGATGAGAAGGGTTTTACTCTTCTTTAGATAGGCAAACTTTTCTTTCGACTTTTCATACTCAATTCGTGAAATGGCGCTGTCCTCATAGAGTTTTTCGTTGAGGTTTAATTCGCGTTCACTTTCTTTGAGATTGTAATCTGTCTCATTCAACTGTTCTTTTAATTGGGCGGCCTGTTGATCCATTTGCAGTCGGGAAGTGAGCAGGTTGTTCTGTTGATCGAGCAATTGTGCTTCGCGATTGATGGCATCCATTTGAAATTGCTGATTGCTGAGGCGCATAATGGCCTGCCCGGATTCAATTGCCTTTCCATCTTCCACAAAAATTTCTTCTACTCTTCCACCTTCAATGGCATCGATGTAGATAGTTTTAATGGGCTGAATTATTCCATTGAGTGGAATATACTCTTGAAATGATCCGTATTCGACTTCTGAAATTGTCAGTCTATCAGCAATTGCAACAACTTTTTTTCCTTTGAAGAGTGTTACGGATACAATGAGGACCGCCAATGCTGACAAGGCGAGCACGTAATAGACAACGCGACGCTTTTTCTTTTTGCTACTGTCAATGACTCTATCCATATAAAACTGATCTCTTACAATCGATAGGTGATCGAATTGCCTGGCAAATGTGTCAGCAAAAAGTGTCCGATTTCGGACACTTTGATGTGCGCAATCGGACATTAAGAAACTTTGTGATGAACGGGTAGAGAAAGGTAGCGGAATAAAAATAATTTCGTGAACAAATGTTTGAGTTATGACCCCAAAGGAAGAAGCAAGTGTATTGGTAATCGAGGACCAGGAGGAGATTCAATTGAGTGCAAAGTTTTTGTTGCGCAAACTTTTTCCTGTGATCGATGTATGCAATATGCCTTCCATTGGTCTTGAGAAACTCAATCAGCGGCCATACGATGTCATTCTGTTGGATATGAATTTCAGTCGCGGAAAAACAGAAGGAGAAGAAGGATTGTATTGGCTGAAGAAATTGATGCACACGAGACCGGAAACAGTGATTGTTTTGATGACGGCTTTTGGCGATGTAGAATTGGCCATAAAATCAATAAAGGACGGTGCCTTTGATTTTATTCTTAAACCCTGGAATAACGCGAAATTTTGCGATACCCTTTCTGAAGCTTTGCGTTACAGCATGGCAAGGAAAAAATTGAAAGAAGAAATTCCGCAATCGAACGAATTTGTGGGTTCATCAATTGCCTGGAAGGAAGTCATGCACAAGGCTCAACGCGTATCAGAAACAGATGTGCATGTTTTGATCACAGGCGAAAGTGGTTCAGGTAAAGAAACCGTTGCGAGTTTTATACATCAACATTCACAACGCAATAAAGCTCCCATGATTTTGGTTGATTTTGCTGCCATACCAGCGGGTCAAATGGAGAATGAATTATTTGGATGCACGCCAGGTACGTTGAACGCGGGTAATTCAGAATATGTTGGATATTTGGAACGGGCTCTTGAAGGAACACTTGTAATACATGATATGGGCTTGTTGTCACCCGAACTGCAACTGAAGCTATGGACTGTGATTCGCGAGAAACAATTCAGGCCAATCGGTGCAGAAGTCGATCGACCATTCAAAGCGAGAATAATAGCGACCGGGAATTCAAGCCTGGTTAACACGGCAACCAAAGGTCAGTTTAACAAAGAACTATTTTATGCCCTGGCTACAATCGAAATAGCCATTCCTGCTTTGCGCGAACGAGGTCAGGACACGATTGAACTCGCGGCTTATTTCCTCAAAAATTTCAGAGAAAAATACCAGCGGGGCGACCTGCAATTTTCGGAAACCGCTATATCGGCCATTGCCAAGTACCGCTGGCCGGGCAATGTGCGTGAATTAAAACAGGCTGTAGAAAGGGCTGTGATATTGGCTTCAGACAGCGAGCTCGAACCCGACGATCTCATAGTGGCTGAGTCTGGAGGAGGCACAGACTCCGAAGAACATTTGATGAGTTTGGAAGAGGTGGAAATGAGTATGATAAAAAAAGCGCTCACAAAACACGGTGGTGTTATCAGTCATGCCGCGAATGAACTAGGTTTGACACGGGCTTCGTTGTATCGGAGACTCGAGAAGTATGGGTTATAACCGTTTTCGACTAAGGATTATCTGGCGCATTTTTATTTTGTTGTCGATCTGGACAGCCGCTACTTACAGCGTTTTTCAGGCCGGCTGGATTTTTCTATCTATACTTTTAATCGTAATTTCTTTGGCGGTTATTGTTGAAATGATATTTTTCATTTCCAGAATTCACCGCGATATGGATCAATGTCTTCAATCTATTCTGGCGAACGACTTTTCAATTTATTTTCCCGATAAGGTGCATTCTGGAAATGATGTTATCCGGTCTACGGCCAATGCCATTGTTGCAAGGTTTAAAGCGCTTCAGGTAGATAATGAACGATTATTAAGATTGACAGATTTAGTCATGGAGAATTTGCCAGTTGCGGTAATTTGTTATGAAGGAGATAAGAATTGTTGCATTTACAACAGTGCTGCGCAGCGCGCTATCGGAATGAAAATGGCTCCTTCGATGGATCGACTTAAATCACTACACGAAGGCCTGTTTCCGGATGAAGCACATGGAAACCAGAAAAGAGTCATCAAACTTCAGATTGGTTCAGTTGTCAATCAATATGCTGTTCGCAATGTTACTTTTAAATTGGCCGGCATAGATTACCATCTTGTGACGATGGAAAATATTTCATCGGAATTAGACCAAATGGAGACAGAATCCTGGCGTGATCTGATGCGAGTGCTCAATCATGAAATAGTGAACAGCATCACGCCAATTGTTTCCTTATCGGCTTCGCTTGCTGAAGAGCTGACATCCGAAAAACCGATTTTGAGCAATGACGAACGCATCGAAGCCGCGCTGGCCATTAGCTCACGCAGTGAAGGTCTGCTGAAATTTGCCCGGGGTTATAGGTTATTTACGACACAGAAAGAACCGCAAAAAGAATTGATGCTTGTAGGAGATCAATTAAAGGCAGTCAAGCGACTATTTGCCGCGGAAAAGGAGTTACAAATTTCAATAAATCCGTTTCAAACGGACTGCTCAATCTTGTGCGATCCCTCACATCTGGGGCAAATTCTTGTCAATCTATTGATGAATGCGTTCGAAGCTTACGATAACACGCATGCAGCGGAAGTGAGCCTGGGCTATACCGTCGTTAAAGACGATTGTGAAATTGTGATTGAAGACCACGGAAGAGGCATGGATGATGAAACACTTTCGAAAGTATTTATTCCCTACTTCACCACAAGAGAAGCGGGGCAGGGACTTGGTTTGAGTTTATGCAAACAACTGGTAACGTTAAACGGCGGTAAGATTCTTGTGAGATCCAGGCCGGGACAGGGGACAAGGGTTTCCTTATTGTTCAAAATTCAAAAGCCGGAAGACTTCAGTTGATCTGAAAAGAATCTGCATCATCCAGAACCGGAAATCGTTTGCGGAATTCTTCCAATTCATCATAAGAAAATACCTGAGTGCGCACTTCTTCTTTTTCAGGAGAGAATTCCTGCAAATATTCTCCTTTTGAATTGATGAAAGCAGAATCACCAACATAGTGATGTCCATTGCCATCTGCACCAACACGATTGACACCAACCAGATAACACTGGTTTTCGATGGCACGTGCGAGAAGTAATTTTTTCCACGGCTCGCGTCTTACTTCCGGCCAATTTGCAACATAGATCTGCACATCAAAAAGCGGTTTGCCATCCAGAAGTCTGTTTCGTGACCACACTGGAAAACGAAGATCATAACAAATGAGCGGACAAATTTTCCAGCCCTTAATATCTTCAATAAGCAATTCTGTTCCTGCAGTATAATGCTGATGTTCCGAAGCCATCCGAAACAAGTGGCGTTTATCATAACAAGAAATACTACCATCCGGTTTTGCCCAAACCAAACGATTGAAGAATTTGCCATTCTCCTGAAATGAAATGCTTCCAGTAATAATTGCATTTAATCTCTTGGCCCATGATTTCATCCAAACAATAGAAAATGAATTTTCCAGATTGTAATCTTCTGCAATTCGTTCCGGTTCCATGCTGAAGCCAGTGGTGAACATTTCGGGCAATACTACAAGATCTGTTGGGCCATCTATTTTTTGAAGATGAGAATCAAAGTGTTTTTTTGATGCATCCGGATTTTCCCAGATGATATCGGATTGAATGGCTGTAACTCTTAGATCGTTCATAATCTTGTGCAATTTACCTTCTGGTTTCAAAGGTATATCACTAAAAACTAGGTGAAGCTATGGTGCGGTATTTTTTTGTATTTACATTCACGTTCTTTGGTGTTTTGATTGAATATCCCAATCGAAACTCGCGGCTTTCATTCGGCTGAAGTGTAAAGACCCAGGTCACTTTTCCGGTGAGTTCATCCACTTTTCCACCTCCAAGTTCGAGTGCATCTACCATGATATCTCCGTTGGTACTGATGGGAACCTGATCTTCTATTACAACTGTGATCGCTTTATCGTGATTGTTTCTGACATTTGATTTGAAATAAAAAGTCTCTTTGGTATTGTTGCCCATCACCTGTCGTTTGTTTAATTCCGATTCCTGCGTGCGGGTAACAGTTGTCAGGCGGTCACGCCCAAGAGAAAGTGTGAGCGTATCCTGAGTTGTGCTCGTATTGATCATGGATTGGCCGAGATAAGCTCCACCAAAATACACGCTGGCTTTTCCGCTCACCAGGTTGAGTTGATTCCAGCCCGTGACTTTTGCAGTGAGGAAAACATCTTTGTCCACTTTGGGAGCAGCGTAATATTCGTAAAGGGCATTGAGCTGGTATTCGGTTACCTCAACGGTGTACGGTTTTTTATCCGTGAGAATGGTATAAGGTTCTTTGATGGCAAATTCGGTGCTCAATTCCTGCACTTCGATGGTTTGAAGTTTGACTTCCTTTTCATCTTCTTGTTTGAGATAATCGCTTCGTTTATTGATTGAAACTCCTTCAATAGAAGACATCATTGCCGGCGCCATTCTCATTGCACTTGTTTTAATTTCTACGCGTTCCAATGCTACATCCCACTTTTCCAAAACGGGTTTTTCTGCTCCCAGCATCGGTGTTGCGGTGCTCAGACTGATATGTACATTTTTCCAATCGAGTCCGCAGCCGTTGAATACATTGGCTCGATAGACGAGCGTAACAGGTTCACTTACCGAATTGGCGCGTACATCGTATTTGGGCGCCCAACCCGCGGTGGAAACGAGGTATTTTAGTTTTATGTTGGCTGTTACATCTTTGGAAGAAATCAACTCGATAACCACTTCAGAGGAAGGTGGGTTAAATCGTGCATTGAGTTCATTCAACTGACTGCGCATTTGATTAATTTGATAGCTGTTGGCAGTCACTTCTTTTTCGAGCACAAAAAGTTTCTGGTTAATGCTGTTGGTTCTGTTGCGAAAAAAATCAGCAGCCTTTTCTATTTCACTGATAGCAACGCCTTGCGTGACACCACCAATGGCTTCGTTTTTGAACAACATGTCTTTTTCGCGCTGTAGCGTTTGAACTTCCTGAGTGAGCATTTTAACATTGTCTTCCAGCAACGTGATAGAATCGCGCACTACAGCAATGCGTTTATTGTCCAGAACAGGTTTGAGGTAATTGCTGTTGCTCGACACCGAAAGGATAGTCACCGACTTGGGTTCTATTTCAACAACAACGCTGTTTGCATCAAGTTCTGGCGACAAACCGGTGAGCGTGATGAACTGTTTGCCGTTTTTTATGGATGCATTAGCGGCATGTTCAAGTTGTGCACCTGTCATATAAACGGTCACATTTTCGATGGTGCTGGCAATTTGTTGGCCCTTCTCTTGCGCTAATGTAGTCGTGAAGCTGCACACAACAAGAACCAAGGCGAGGATTGAATTTTTCATTTTAGAATTTATATTGAATTGTAAAGTCATAGATGAGATTTTGAAAAAGATAAGATTCGGTTGGCAATGCAACTACAAGAGAAAATCTCGCTTTGTACCAATAGGAGCCACGAATTAATAGTTTATCGCCCTTTCGGTCATCATAAAAGTACCCCGGACCTGCAGACCAGCTTGCGGCCCAAATCATCGGTTGAATGAGAATATCCTTTTGATCTTTTATCCCAATTGTAAAGTCATAGTAGTTTCCAACAGCATAACCAACGACACCGAGTTTCCGTGATATCCTCATGAGAGATTTGCCCGTTTGAAAGCTGTAGGTTTGGTAAGAATTTGTTTGACGGGTGCCGGTATCAAATGACAATCCAAAGAAAGAAGAGCTTTTTGGATTACCGCATAGAAGAACGCCATAGCGCGAACTAAATAGCGTTGTGGAATCCGTAAAGTGAAATCGTGCTGCAGCACCTCCCATCAAATGATAATTCTTAGGAAGAAAATAGGTGTGATATGCCGCAAATATTCCGGCCTGTTGGCTGTTCGCACCCTGGTACTCTGTAAACAAACCAACAGCAGAATAGAGTTTGTCGATATTGATTTGCCCGTAAAATGCCCCTGTGGTGTCCGACCGAAGTCCGAGTTTTAAGCTGTTATAATCAATAGGAGATACGGCAAATGCAGGATTGATGGCGCTGAAAAAATTGGCCCTGTTGTAGCTGGGATCCTGACCATGTATGGTTTCCGTGGCAAGCACAAAGCTGATCAAAAAAGCAAGGCGTTTCAAATAATCAAGGTTGAGTTTTAACAAGTCTAAACTCCGGCCAAGATAGTTGCAGCGCGTTCCAATGTGGCGTCGTCTTTCGCAAAACAAAATCGCAATACTTTCTCGTCTAAGAGCTCTGGATAGAATACTGAACAAGGAATACCGGTGATTTTAAGTTCACGTGTAAGGCGAATGGCAAAGTCGGCATCATTTTCATTGTTAATCGTTTCGTAACACAAAGATTGAAAATAGGTGCCCTTTGAAGGTTTCCATTTGAATCGACTTCCTGCTATACGTTGATTAAAAAAATCGCGCTTTTTCTGATAGAAGGAAGAAAGATTCAGGTAGGTATTTTCATTTCCCAGGTATTCAGCAATGGCATATTGAATCGACGTGTTGCAAACAAAAACGTTGTATTGATGGACCTTTCTGAATTCGCTTATCAGTAACTCAGGTCCGGCGATATAGCCCGTTTTCCAACCGGTACAGTGGAATGTTTTTCCGAACGAAGCTACTATCAGCGATTGAGAGGCAAGGTTCGGATACAACGATGCACTTTGATGAGAGTGTCCATCAAAAACGATGTGCTCATAGACTTCATCACTCAAAACAATGCAGTTCTTATTTGATACAAGTTTTTCGAGGTGCGACATATCGCTGTCCGATAAAATAGTGCCACTCGGATTGTGAGGTGTATTGATGATGATCATGCGAGTATTGTCATTCATCTTGTTACTTACATCGTTCCAATCGATTGAGTAATCTGGATAATGTAGGTTTATCCATACGGGTATTCCACCACACAATTCAATGGCTGGCGCATAACAATCATAAGCCGGAGCAAACAATATGACTTCATCTCCCGGATGAATAAAAGCTGTAATGGCTGTATAAATTGCTTGAGTGGCGCCAGCAGTAATTGTTATTTCCGTTTCGGGATTGTAGGTGTGACCATACAATTTTTGAATTTTTGAACTCACAGCATTTCGGAGTTCTGCGACACCGGCCATGGGGCTGTATTGATTCTTTCCCGCAGACATGTGTTTGTGCACCAGATCAATCAATGCCTGATCCATGGGGAAATTGGGAAATCCCTGTCCGAGATTTACTGCATTATTTTCTGTGGCCAACTTCGACATCACCGTAAAAATGGTGGTGCCGGTTTGTGGGAGTTTACTTTTTATTTCCAATGAATTTTTCGTTGTAGTTGGCAAAAGATTTTTCAATTATTTTGATGGCCGCTTCTGGTCCCAAAAACTCATCCACATGTACTTCCTTTTTTGAAAGGGTTTTATAGTTCATAAAAAAGTGGCGCAATTCGGAAATAAAATTCTGGGGCAAATCATCCACATGATCGATGTGACTAACGCTCATATCACCTTGCGCGACTGCAATGATTTTTTCATCACCCTGACCGGTGTCTGTCATTTCCATCACGCCGATAATTTTTGCTGGAACAAGACAGAGCGGAACAATGCTCACCTCACTAAAGATGAGAATATCAAGT
>JBJXFC010000138.1:0-10691 GCA_046153915.1 Flavobacteriales bacterium | reverse complement strand
CATTCGGGATGTTGTCAATCCATTCTCCAATGCTGTCTTCAATGCTTAGAAAACCTTCGTCGTGCAATTGGAGAATGCAAGCCGAAGTGATGGTCTTCGCCACAGAACCAATTTCATAAGCATCCATCGTTGTAACATTCACAAGTGGATTATTGGAAGAAATCCCTTCAGCACTGGCCCATTGTTGATCATTCGGGTATTGTATGGCTGCGCTGAGAGATTTATTACTTAAAACAGTGTGCATACTGTCAAGTGTTTCATTCAGTAGCAACTCCAATTCGGGAGTGAGTGTTTGAGCGTATGTGAAATGATTAAAAAAAAGAAGCGAGCAAGTGAAAAGCGTTGTGCAAAGTTTATTCATTCGTTTTTTGTAGATTAATGATTGAGCAAACCTAGATTGCACATGGACGGTGGAGATTGTCAATTCCTGCGAATTGAAAAAACAAGAATGAGCAATAATCACAGTTGAAGCGAGTGATTTTCACGAACTCAATTCAAGCTAACGCACATTCACACTCTGATAAATCGCTCTGCTTCTAATAAAATGGAATGACCAGTAAATGATATTCAGAAAAATTCCCATTGCGAGTGTCATTCCCCAGGCGCGGGTATGACTCAATGGATTTAGCACCTGATTGCCGATGGCATAGATTAATTGAAATGGCTCTTCGAGTAAATCCCAGCTATTCCAACGCAGATAACGCCCAAGGTAAATACCATAACTTCCGACAAACAAGAGCGCCACGGATAAGAACGTGACGAAATACTGATTCCAACGTTTCTTTAAAATCTGTTCGAGATCCCACAGGCTCAAAAAGCCGAACAACAAACCTGTCCAGGCAAAACAGAGAATTAAAACAAGGTCAAACCAGATTGGCATTACATGTTGACTTCGTAAATGAAAAAGATCCGTGAGAATATAAGGCGCATTTGGAAAAAAGAGCAACCACACGCTGAAGATTGCGAAAATGCTGATCCAGCGCTTTTGCATAACCGGAAAAACGATCGCAGCACTTGTAAGCGCCCAGGGAATAAATGCCAAAAACAAATTCCAGTTCAGGAAAATGAAAGAATTTGTTTCACTGAAAAAAACGCGAAGTATAGAAAGTGCAAAACAGAATATGCAGAGAACGAACAGGAAAACGCCTTCCTGAATTTTATTCTTTTCGAAGAGCATGAGGCTGAATCAGATTTTGGGTAAGAAAATCAATAAACCCACAATCACCGAAATTATTGCGCTGACAAGAACAGCGGCGGCAGATAAATCCTTCACTAACCGGATTTTTTCATTTTTTTGTGAATCCACAGCATCTGCAAGCTTCTCAATGGCGGAGTTCACAATTTCCATTGAGAAAACAAAGCCTATCACAACGCACAAGGCTATCCATTCACTAACCGAAATCTTAAATACGAAACCAAGTGCAACCGCACAAACAGCAGCAATTAGATGAATCCAGGCATTGTGCTCGTAGATAAATAAATCGCGTAAACCACGAAATGCGTAACCAAAACTTTGGATGCGCTTTTTAAAGGAGAAAGTTTCTTTGCCCGATGCCATGTGCGGTGACAAAGATGGCAGAAATTCACTGAGAAATCATATCAAATCCAGAGAAATCGAATAGCTTCGTTGCGTGATGAATTCCTTTATTTTAGCCGCATCAAGATAGCTCCATTGAAAATTCAATCTACTCCTTCTTTCGCGTGCGCGATCGTTTTTGTCATTACTATCTGCAACACAGGTAATTCTCAACACGTGGTGTTCGGTGAAAGAAGCACAGAATCCAATCGGCGAGGAATTTATATTGATGCAGGAGGGACGATCTATCCAGATTACCTTATATCAGATTCTGACATGAAAGAAAATGACGGACTGCTTAATAACTGGTATCGCTCACATCCCAAAGAATTTCTGGAAATAGCAGATCGTTATGAATGCACTTTCGAAGAATGGAACGAAAACAATGCTGCCATTCTAAATGATTCAGTTCTTGCCAGAAATATTCGACGCATTGGCACATTGCATGGGGATGCCACGAAGGTGAGTTTTCTGGTGCATGGGTTTCGCAAACCATTTTATCCAACCACAGGTGGCAGACCATCTCCAGCAGATTACAATGAGTGGAAAGAATTAATAGATGAAGCATCCGGACATTCGAATGCATTTGTGGAAATATACTGGGATGGCATGTATGGCTGTTGTTTTTCTACCAATTCAAAAAAGAACAAAGCGCTTTTTAAACTATTTGAAGAAGCACAACGCAATGCGACAGAAGTCGGTAAAACACTTCGGAGAGTTTTGTCTGGAGTGCCTTTCGATACCCTTCAGGCTTTTTCACACAGCTTGGGTGCAAGGGTAATTGGCACAGCGCTTTTTAATCTGTCGCCAAGTCAAAATCCGGTTCCATTTAATAAACAAGTGCGTATCTGTATGATCGCTCCAGCCATTTCGGGTGGGGATATTGAAAAATATTACTACGACCGCCCTGGAATTGAAATGCAACCGGGAATTGAAATGAGTGGAAATTACGACAACTACAAACTCGCAATTATCTTCAATGAAAAGGATTTTGTATTGCGCAAAAAAGACGCTGCAATCGGACTTCTAGGCCCGGGTCCATACAAATATGGCAATACTTCGTTGGGCTGCAATCACAAAAAATCAGTCGAAAAATTATTGAGGTATTTCAATAAACTTTATCCAACTTCACCCATCCGGGCCTTCAATTTTGAAGAAGTGGGAAAATGCCATCACGTCTATTGTTATTGCAGACAAGAGCGGTTTCAGGATGTCATGAAGTACCTTGAGGAGTGAGACTTGAGACGCTAGACTCTAGACACTAGACTTGAGTCTCCAGGGAAACATGACAATACATTACGGCTGTTGATTTTGGCCTTGTGTTCTAAGTCTATTATCTAGCGTCTCATATCTAGAGTCTTATGTCTAGCGTCTTATATCTAGAGTCTCCTCCTACCAGCCGCCGGCCTTTTCCAAAAACGCGCTCACTGCCTTACCCGCTTCGTAATGTTCAAGTAGTGTTTTCATGAGTTTGTCGCTGGTAATAATTTTCGAATCGAGTTCTGCCCAGAAGTAAAATTGTTTGTTGAAGATATAAGGACATTCGTCTGCCACTTTTTTGAATTCCGGAGCCAGAATTTTATTTCGTTCTCCCTGCAAATCACCCCATAACTTTTTGAATTTTTTGTCGGCAAGAAGATCCAACAGCACTTTCGGTTTTTTGGCAATGGCTGTGCGAATCATCTCCAGTTTTTCTTTGTCGGGCATATAGGCTCCACCAGCAAAAGCAAGCTTTTCAGGGCCCAGTTCGACATACAATCCAGGTGCACCAACGGCCTTTTTTCCATCGCGCGATATGCCAGCAGATGTATATAATTTATACGGACTTTTATCTTTTGCAAAGCGGATATCTTTATTGATGCGAAATATGGCCTCTGAGGGCTTCAGCACCAATTTTTTATCGTGTTTTCGGATTTCAGCTATCACATCAGCGACAAAAATCTCCATGGGTTTTTTCACTACCGTTTCATACCGCTTTTTATTGGCCTGAAACCAGTCGCGATTGTTGTTGGCGGCCAGTTCTTTGAAAAAAACAAGGAAGTCAGGGGAGAAATATTTCATTTAGCAAGAATAGGGAATTGAAAAATGAATTCAAAATCCTCCCTAATTAGTTTCAATGTATAAAGTCGGACACAATGGCCAGAACTCCGTGCACAACAGATAAATCCCTAAAATTCAAAATTGTTAGAAGAAATGGCGTACAATAATTCAAATATTGCCAGATTATTTTGGTTTGTTCCAATTGGCTTAATTCCCTATAACTCAAACATTTCAAACATCCACCCTGGCATCGTGCCTCAAGTGTTATAATAATAAACGCTATTTGTTATGGAAAAGTACCTGTTCTGACATCGTGTTATTTGTCGGAACTTAAAACCGCTTTGCTTCTATGATAGCCTACCTTTGCCGCATCCATGCAACTCAAAAGGTAGTATGGCAGTCATTATTTTGCATGAAATACCTGATTCTATTTTTGACCGTTTTTTTTGTTGCACCAGTTGCGAAATCGCAGGATTTCCTTAATGGCGATTTTGAAATCAATACAGCAGGTTTTGATCAAATAAACCTGGCCAATACTACCTTCAATGGATTTATGTCAAATACCATCGCTTTCGGAACTTTCGAAAACATGGATATTGTCACGTCCAATACGTATTGTGGTTTTGCGCAGAGCAACGAGTGGTTCGTTTGTTTAACAGGAGGTGAAACAGATGCCATCACCATGGAACTTAGCAGCCCTCTTGTAGCTGGTCAGGAATACACCATCACCTTCTGGGACAAAGGTTGCGGCCAATTTTCATCAGGGCCACTCAGCGTAAAAATTGGGGTTTCTTCATCGCCCACATCCGTGGGCACTATTGTTTACACCGGCCCTACACCAACAGAATCGGTTTGGACACAACGCACCACCACATTTATTGCACCCAGTTCGGATATCTACATATCTGCCAGCTTAATCAGCAGTGGTGGCGGCGGTGATACAGGCTACTGGACACAAATCGACAATTTCGCGTTTTCAACTCCAACCTGCCCTGAGGTTGTTGATCTGGGGCCCGACCAAACACTTTGTACGGGTGAAACTGCAGACTTCTCAGTAAACATTCCAACTGCTACTTATGAATGGAATGACGGTTCCACCAATGGTATCTATTCAACCAGTGTTACCGAAGAAGTTTTTGTAATTGCGACAGTTGGCGATTGTGTATATTCTGATACCGTGAATATCACCGTAGCCAATCCTCCGGCAATTGATCTTGGAGATGATGTGGAATTGTGCGCAGGCGAGTCTTATACTTGGGATGCCACAACGCCCAACGCGACCTATGTCTGGCAAGACGGATCCACTGGTGCAACCTACACAGCATCTCTGGCCGGAACTTATACCGTCACCGTTTCTATTGGCAATTGCTCCGCGACAGACGACGTTGAGTTAATTTACTCTGCGATAATTCCTGTAAATCTTGGCATTGACCAGACTTTATGCGAAGGAGAATCTGCTATTCTGGATGTCACACAACCAGGTCAAACATACCTATGGCAGGATGGATCAACATCAGGTCAATACGAAGTTACCACAGCCGGGATATACTCAGTTACTGTAACGCAAGGCATTTGCAGTGGCACCGATGCTGTACAGATCGATTTCGACGAAGCAATCGAAATTGAATTAGGCAATGACACAACAATTTGTTACAACGATCCATTCTTCATTGGAACCAATATAACAAATGCCCAATACGACTGGAACACGGGATTTGATCAGGCCATTCTTACCGTTACCACAGCTGGCGAATACAGCGTAACAGTTACCAAAGGCGCATGCGAGGCGACAGATTCCATCCAGATCGACGAGATTGCTGCCGTTGACCCCATTCTGACGACTTCCGCTTCATGCATTGCAGAGGGTGGTGCCGTTACCATCAAAGACATCCATGGATTGGAAGATCTTGTTTGGTCTACAGGAGAAATTGCCGATAGTATTTCCGTTCAATACGCAGGAATTTATACTGCGACATTCGAGAACATTTGTGAAACCATTGACGTAAGTGTTTCCGTAGTGGAATGTCCTATTTTGTATGTCTACGTTCCAAACTGTTTTACACCGGATGCAGATAATATCAATGAGGTTTTCCAACCTTCCATTTATGTCAATTTCGAACTGGATTCTTATCAATTCACCATTTTTAATCGTTGGGGAGAAGTAGTCTTTGAAACGAATAATCTCTACGATGTTTGGGATGGCGGAATGCTGGGCAGCAGATATTATGTTCCGGATGGCGTTTACGATTGGATCATGACACTGGAGATTTCTGGCGACGTGGTGCACAAATCGGGCAGTATTACAATTATTCGTTGATCGAGCGACTGTTTTTGGGGGTAGATACAAAGGTCCCTCGCTGCGCTTCGGGATGACAGGTCTGCCGGTTGGTCAGGAGCGCAGAAAGAGGTGAAGAGAAAGGGCCGCTGCGCTGCCCTTTCTCTTCACCTCTTTCTATGAACCCCCCTACTTCATTATAACTATCATCCCGAGCGAAGCGAGGGACCTGCTTCTTTACAAAATAATCCCTTCAAATTGCTTCGGATTTCGTGATTTTTTAGGGTGCAAGGCCGGAGAGTCTTGTGTCTTTAATCTAGAGTCTTGTGTCTTGCATTTCATTCCACCTTGTAAATATGTATTTTCTCAATCGCATTTTTTTCATTGAGACTATGCAATAATTTATCGAACCAACCAGCTTCAATTGTAGTTGCATACGTTAAAGTTGGTACTTGTTGTTTGATTCGATTCACTCTGCTTTCCAATTGTGCATCGTCGTAAAAAAGGTAATAATTTGGAATTGGTTTTTTGTGCAGCCTTCGGCTAAATTGTTCCTCTTCCAATGGGAAACCCGCAATCACTTCTTCTACATTGGTCTCATCATTCCAATAATAATAGGCAGGCCAGGTATGACCGCTGTAGAACTGAGGCGGCATGCTCGCTCCATCGCTGTGTGTGGCCTCTCGCACAAAGTTCACACAATCGCCCTGATGGTATAGATAAAGCATGGCTTCTACTCTTGCCTTTTTGCTGTAGGTAAAACAAAACACCAGCATACCCGCAATATTTATGACCCAAAAGAATGAGAAACAAAATTGCAACACTTGTTTTCGTCTAGCCCAAAATTGCGACGTAAGGATAAACTCATTCCAACCTATAACACCCAACATGACTATGAATGGAAGTGCGGGCAGGATAAAACGCTCCTGACGATTTGGATACACGATATGAAAAATCAAAAATCCAAAAATCGGAATAAAGATCATGGCCTGCTTTTTCCATTGCCTGAAAAAACCGTACATCAAAAACAAACTTACCGGAGGAAGAATATAAAGTGCAATGAGACTTAAGTATGCAAAAGGAGAACCCGGATAGTTGTTGGCATTTTTGCTGTTGTACGAAAAATACCCCTGAAGATGCTGAAAAGGCTGACCTCCCCACAACAAAACATCATCGATCTGGGTGAGAAAAAAAGCACTGAAAGAAATAAATCCAAATACAATTGCAGACAGGATACCGCGTTGCAATAACAGCATCAGACCAACCAAAGCAACAAGAAGTCCGGTTTGAAATCGCAGTCCGACAGCCAGACCCATCGCAATTGCAGCGCCGATAAATTTCCAGTTTAGAATATCCTTCCTCAAGTCAGCCAGCTCAATTGTTTTAAAGCCCGAACCGGCAAAATTGAAATTTGAAAGCAACAACCAAAAGCCAATAAGCAAAGGAGGCATGCACGTAAACTCCACCAAATTGCGCACGCTAAAATTGGGAACAATGGCCATCAAAGCCAAAAGCAAACCGACCTGAATGGCATTTTTGGTTCCTGAAAGGCGCTCCGTTATTTTATAAGCATAGTAGACGGTGAGCAAAGAATAAACGGCCTGCAAAAAACGGATGTAGAACATTTGTGTATCCGGATTTTCAATGTCCAGCGCACGCAAAATCTTAAAACAGACAAACAAAAAACCGAGATAAAAAAAACTGATGGGTTCAGGGTGTTCGTTGGTGTTTCCAATTCCGGGAAGCCAATCGCCGTTATTGAGTCCGTAGGCCCAGGATGAAGCAGGTTCTATCGTCAGAAACTGATCATCGTGCATGGCATATCCTTTGGCAAAAAACACTGCAATTAATCGCACCAGAAATGCAAGAAGAATGATATTCCTCAATGGTTTGGCATGAAATTTTTGAACCCATTTTTCTATCATCGTCCTTAGCTGTTTTATGATTGTCTTTTTACCAGTTTTAAACTAATTAAATTCAAATCCACTTTCACATAGTGTTCGGGGATGGCTTCGTCTTTATTCAAAATATGGTACTCCAATTCTTTGCCATTGCGGTCAATTGCAATGAAATAAAAACGCTGAAAATACCCCATGAGTCTCCAGTCAGGATACAGCGCTTCAGAGGCAGAAATGGTTGTATGCTGGCCTATCATTTCTCCTATCAAAATTACATCAGGCAAATGATTTTTATCCCGCGAAATTTCGCCAAAAAAGATTGCCACTACAATCACAGGAACAAAGATCAAAGAAGAAACGGTCCCATTCAAAGATCTGAAGTATTTCCAGTTCTCCAATTGAATTCCAATTTGTGCAACCATCGGAAATAACCAAATGGACAAAGCAATACTCAAATAGGGCAAACACGGCATGATGTAAAAGCCAAGTTGTTTTGGACTAACCATCATGGGCAACAATGCGCTTAAACCCACAAGTAAAAATGTTGCGATCATCCTTTTATTAAAAGACGTCAACTCTTTTTTGCGTTTCACCCATTTGGCATGCACCAAATAAATAACGAGTACCAACGCGGCATGGCCAATCACCTGCATAGCCAGCACCTCAAGCAACACCGTTCTGCGGCCAACTACAGTTTGGCCGGTAAGACTTGGAGTTACCTGTATCTCTAAATAGTTAGAAAAATTCGTGGCAAAATCAGTGGTGAAATAAACAAGTACTGCCGCAGACACACATGCAAAAGTGACTTGCAGAGATTGATAAATACCTCTTGCCAAACTTACCGGACGCAAACAAAGTGCTATGATAAAAGGAGCGGCCAGCGGGAACAACGCAGGCAATCCTTTGGATAAAAATCCACAAAAAACCAATACTCCGGCCAACACATGATAGAATGAAAAAACGTGTTTGTTTTCTCTCTGGCGAAGTATAAGATAGAATGCCAGCGCGGAAAATCGCGCAATGGTGTTTTCCAGCATATTGTTTCGATAACACCAAAAACAAATGGGTACAGTAATCCAAAGCAGCACAGGCATCCACCATCCTCTGCGCTTGTCGACATCGTTGCCAGACGCCTCTTGCCATGAAGCTTTCACTATAATAAGCATAGCCAAAGCCATTAACAAAGAATACATTTTTTCAATGAGGAAAGAATGACCCAACAACGAAAAAAAAACGCTTTGCATTCCAAGTGCAAGGGGTGGATGCTCATAAAATGGATTTAAGGTTGTAGACGAAAATACCGGTGCCCAAAAGGTACCGATACCATTGGCCATATTATGCGCTACGGCAGAATATATCAGTCCGTCCATAAATAAACCTTGCTGAACCATCGTTGACAGAAGCAATGTAAAAAATACAGCCAACACAAATAGCGTGCATGACTTTTTATTCATCACATCGTGCAATGTCTCCCTGGTGAACTTCAATGGTGCGTTTCTTGATGCAGTTTATTGAATAATGACTACTTGGTCTTTGATTGTTCTATGATCTTAGTCCATTTTTTTTCACCCTTGCCATTCCATACCGCAATTACCAGTTTTCTCTCTTTAAGTGGACCACTAAAATCAAGTGTAGCAAAATGCCTCTCCGGCACAACAGTTCCCGGTGTGCGCAAGGTATTTTCTTCTGTCGTAAAATCATAGGCCTTGCTGGTTAAAGGAGAAACAGTAAGATCATAAATCACTTCACCATTTGCGAGTTTGAGTTCCGACAATTCTCCACAGTGGCGATCACCTGTAAGAAAGATCACTCCCTTGATATTGTTCTTCTCAATGGCATCGATGATGTATTGTCTTTCTTTTGAGTAGTTAGCATAATTCTCAAACTTCGAAACAGGATTTAAGAACTGACCACCAATAGCTACCATTTTAAATGGCGCCCGACTGTACTTCAATGCCTGTATGAGCCATTCAATCTGTTCATCTCCGAGCAATGTGGTGCTATCCCTTCCTTCCACATCTGGCGCTACTTTGTGGTACCGGTTGTCGAGCAGAAAAAAGTCGACATCCTGAAATTGAAACTGCGTCGTAATTCCCAATCCATTTTCTACACCGGGCACTCCATAAGATGGATTGGCCCAATAATCTTTGAAAGCCTGCAAAGTCCAGTCTTTGTGTACATAACTTCCATTGGCATCATTGGGACCAAAATCGTGATCATCCCAAATGGCATAGTTCGGACAATCGGCCATTAGTTTTTTCAAACCCGCTTGTTCGCGCATATGATCATAGCGATGATAGATTCCGCTTTTCGATCCAAAATCAACCTCGCGCAGGTAAATATTGTCACCAAGCCACAACATCAGATCAGGATTGTGCGCTGCGATGGTATCAAAGATGGACATATCACCCCCATAAGGCTCCCCTGGCCTGTCGTATTTTGCTTCATTGATGAAGGTACAACTTCCGGTAGCCAATCGAAATGGCGGAGGATCAGCGCGGTATTGCCACAGCGTTTGTGTAGTGAACTCAAATTGCTGATGCATTTCGCGACGGTATTTCGGATTGCCGAAAATGTAATAATACGTCGTTGCGGGTTCGAGATCGGTCAGAATCAAATGTGAGATGAAATGATTTTCCTGATTGGTTTCCGCAATTACTTCATTATACACCGTATCGCCTTTCGCCCAATAGGTGAGCAAGACTTTCTGCGCATCTTTGGTTTGCACCCACACGCATGCTTCGCGCAAATCGACATGGCCAAGCATGGGTCCGCTCTTTAATTCAACTTGAGCATGAAGTAAAAAAGCCGAAAGAAAAAACACCGTTGTAATTAAAAGTCTGTTTCGCATCATTTCCATTTTGGGTGCAAATCTATTGGTTATGGTCTGCCATTCCGCTTC
>JBJXFC010000135.1:0-13558 GCA_046153915.1 Flavobacteriales bacterium | reverse complement strand
TTTGCGTCAACCGAGAACGAAGTGCTTATTTCTTCTTTCCCGGGCACTTTTTGCATCGCTTGCCGTGCTTAAAATTCTTGCAACACTTGGACTTTTTGTCTTTGTGATCAGAAATCAATGCCATCAGAGAACATGCGCACGCACAGCCGCCGTTTGACAGGCGATTTGCAGCATCTTTTGGTCTGATCGAAATTTGCATATTGCATGGCAATTTTAATGCTATGCACTTTAAATTGCAGTACCACGTTTAGGGTATTCTTTGCAACCAACCTCCACCATGGTCTGTCACTTTCCCATTTGACCGATGAATTTAAATCAGATTCAATTTGTTGACATGTTCAGGAATATCTTTTCTCAATTTGAATCGGTCCTGCTTTACATTGCCGTCTGATTTTTATGACATCATTGAATAAGACGCTTCGTCATCTGCGCATTGTGATCGCGATCTTTCTTTTCCTGCCAGTTTTTTTGCTTAACGCCCAGGAAAAAGTAGCTGTTCCCATCCCTGTGGAAAAGCTATGCGCAGACCTCGATACACTTTACAAGACGATCCTTATAAGTCACCCTGATCCGGGAGGTTTTCTAACAAGAGAGCAATTCGACTTTGTTTATGATTCGTTGCGGGCATCCATTACTGAACCTCAAAATGCAATCGATTTTTCAGAACTGATTGCAAAATTCATTGGCTCCATGTCTGATTCTCACACGAGTCTGGACTACGCCCAATTTGCACAATGGAGCTTTCAGAAAAACAAATTTGTAGTGCCGTTTGCAAGTTTTTCTGAGCAAGGCAAAATCTATTTTCACCACGATTGGGAAGATAAAATTCCCGGTGGCAGCGAGCTTTTGTCGATCAACGGAAAAGATGTTAAATCGTTGTGGGAAAAAGCCCTTCTTTATTCATGCAAAGAAGGATCAAGCGTCGAACCTCAGATCCGAATAGCAGACGCCATCATGCCTGTACTGGCTTCCCTGCTTGCTCCGGCAGATTCTGTCAATTCATTTGTCGTTATTTCTTCTATTACCGGTATCAAGGAAACTTACCTTTTGCAAGGGTTGACAGAGAAGGAATATAAGCGCAAGAAAAAAGAGCGGATGCTCCGAAAAGAAAACCAGACCCTTGATTTTACTTTTAATGACTCCAACATGGTGGCTACACTTCGTATTGGAACCTTTGCTCCTTCAAATGGAAGAGCATATCAAAAATTTATCCGCAAATCCTTTCAGGAAATAGCGCGTGAAGGATGTGATTCTCTCATTCTGGATATTCGTGGAAATGGCGGTGGAAGTAGCAATCAGGTGGAATACCTGTATTCATTTTTGGATACAGCCGGGTACAATACTCCGGCCAATGTAATATCGCTGAAAAGTCCATTGGCTCTAAAAAGGGTTCGTCCCATGACAAAAAAAGCCACCTTGTTTATACTCCGCAATTTTTTCAAAAAAAACGAAGATATTCAAGGCTTTATCCGGATGATTGACTTGCCAATGGGCGGCCAAGACACGGCATTTTTCAAAGTAAAGAAAAAACAAAAAGAAGAGCTCGTCTTCACTGGAAATTGTGCGCTGCTGATCAACGGCCTGACAGCATCTGCCGGAGTCGATTTTACCAATGCTTTCCAAAAAAATAAACGGGGGTTGATTGTTGGCGAGCCCTGCCTTGGACCAACAACCGGAACCTGGGGAAATCCGGCCACATTTGTTTTACCTGAAAGCAAGATTCGACTCACCATTTCAACTATTCGATACAATTACGACAATAGTTTCATGTATGACGATAAGGCATTGCAGCCAGACATTCTAATTCTGCCAAATTGCAATGCTGCTTTGGACAAAAAAGATGAAGTGCTGGAATTCCTCAAAAATGGTTGGTGAATCGCTTATTGACCAGACTTCATTTTTATCTTGAACAAAATGGTTGTGAAGCTCTCACTATCAGTAATTTAAGATCAAACACGCCCAATAAAACTTCGTGTTTTTCTTTCTGAAAAGCAGTGGAAGACCTACATTTGCAACCGCTTTTGGCAAGACACAATGATTATCTTGTTGAAGGCAAAAATCAACAAATTTCAAAAACAAACCATTTAAAAAATGTCACAAACAACAATGGCCCCCGACACTTACAGCAATGAACTGCAGGTGTATGTGAACCAGGAAAAAGCTGCCGTCGAATTGATGAGCAGCGTCGGCAAACTTCTTTTTGATAAGAGCATTGAGCTCGTGTTATTCCGCAATCATCTGGTGGATATCAATGCTACCGAAGTAATGCGTTTGCACAAATATGCAGCAGAGGTAGTTGGAAAACCCATCAGCATATTTGATACCGCCGATTTGGCACGCGGACTATTTGAAATGGATTTGGCACCAGCCAAAATTGATATTGGAAAATTGAGCAGTGAATGGCTTGCAGAGCGCGATCATTACAAAACCCATGGGGAATTTCTGGCAGAAAAACTTCGCAACTTCATGCGCGAAGAAGGTGCTGATATCGAACCTCGTGATGTGGTCTTGTTTGGTTTTGGCCGCATTGGCCGCCTTGCCGCCCGCGAACTGGTGAAACAGGCCGGCAAAGGACAACAGCTTCGCCTTCGTGCCATAGTAACCCGCGAAGACGATGATCTCTCTATAAAAAAACGTGCTGCATTGTTCGAAAACGATTCAGTGCATGGCCGTTTCAAAGGAACAGTTGGAGTTGATTATGAAAACAAATGCATTTTGGTAAATGGCCAGCGCATCCATATGATTGCAGCCAAAGATCCGGGTGCTGTTGATTATACTGCTTATGGCATCAACAATGCGCTTCTTATCGACAATACAGGTGTATTCAAAGACCGTGAGGCTTTGAGCATTCACCTTAAAGCGAAAGGGGTCAACAAGGTTATTCTTACTGCTCCGGGCAAAGAAGTTCCAAACATCGTTTATGGTATCAATCACCGCGATCTGGATATCGAAAATGAAACCATATTTTCTGCCGCAAGTTGCACAACCAATGCCATCTGTCCAATCCTAAAAAGTGTAAACGACGCTCTTAAACTGGACAAGGGCCACATTGAAACGGTGCATGCATATACCAACGACCAGAATCTGTTGGACAATATGCACAAGAAAAGTCGACGTGGTCGCAGTGCTGCAATCAATATGGTGATCACAGAAACAGGAGCAGGCAAAGCTGTTACCAAAGTTATTCCTGAATTAAAAGATAAGCTCACAGCCAATGCTGTGCGTGTTCCCACACCAAACGGTTCCCTCGCAATCATTCATGCCTATGTGGAAAAAGCAACTACACGAGATGAAGTAAATGCTATTGTGCGCAAGAGTGCATTGGATGGAGATCTTGTCAACCAGATCTACTACAGCATCAGCGAAGAGCTTGTAAGTTCTGACATTGTTGGCAACGATTGCTGCTCGGTGTTCGATTCTCAGGCAACAATTGTTTCACCGGATGGAAAAGGAATTGTGCTGTATGTATGGTACGACAATGAATTTGGATATACCAAGCAGGTGATACGCCTTGCCAAGTATGTAGCCAAAGTGAGAAGAAATATCTATTATTAATTGATACTACCCTAAAGCAATAAACCCCGGAAAATCTCCGGGGTTTGTTTTTGTTGGTGTGAAAAAGCCTTTAAAATTGCGCCTTTAATCCTGCCATGAGGCAAACCGGCATGCCAGGTCTTAGACCCGCTGGTCGACGAGCAACGAGATACGTTTCATTTGTAATATTGGTAATACTTGAGAAGAATGAAATCTTTTCATTGGCTTTATAAGATGCTGCAACATCCAAAACCACATAGGAAGGAAGTAAAAAAGCTTCGGCAATTTCGCCTGCACCAGGTGTGGTTCGCATCTTATCCATGTACCTGCAATTGATAAAAAAACTAAAATTAAGGTGTTCTATACCTGCATTGATAGAGAGTTGGTGTTTTGCGAGGTAAGGAAACTCGTCGCCTTGCTGCACTGCTGCCCAATCAGCAAACGTGCTTGAAAATGAATTTTTGAATTCAGCTTCGGTATAAGTATACGCTATAGCTATGGGAAGACTCCACGTATCCGAATTGGTATAAGACAGCGCGTCGGTGTTAGCTGCGAATTCGACACCCCGTGTCAAAACTTTGCCGGCATTGAATAAATCACCTGTGCCGCCACCACCTGATGCTGCCAAATCTGAACCTAGCAAATTGCTGTAATCATTCATGAATAATACTACCTGCCCAGAAAGAGCATTCTTCGCATAACGCGCACCAAACTCATAATTTATGCTTTGTTCAGGTTTTGTTTCATCCTTTGGTCCGGGTGGGGAAAAGCCTTTGTGAACACCTCCAAACAAACTTGCGAATTTGTTTATTTGATAATCAATACCCATTCCTGGTAGATAGACATCCACGCGATTTTTTGAGGTAATGCGATTTTCACCTGTTCTATCAAGGTCAATAGTACCGTAATCTTCGCTTTTCAATTCTATATTTTCATATCGAAGGCCGGGAATAAAAGTCCAATTTGAAACCTTCAACTTGTATTGCATCCAGCCAGCCAAAGCCGCGGCCGAATTAATTCTGTTGCTTTCAGTTCCTGGTACACCCGCAGAAATCAATTCCATTGAGCCATTATCCATGGTGTATTGATCATCCCATTGAAAACGATCTACTTCATCCACGTGGTAACGCAATCCCATTTCTATTTCGTGATTTATTTTACCAGAAATAAATTCGTAATGAGCCTGGCTTTGAACACCACGAGAGTTGTATTTGCGGTTATTTGAGCGCACAAAGAGTACGTTACTTCCAGCCTGCGCATTACCAAGCAGAACATCATACGCATTCGGATGGTCTACTGGTCTATCAAGAATATTCGCAATTGAATACTTTGTTCCTGAAGTATCCTGCACCTTATCCAGCTTATACCAATTCCTTTCAAATTTGGTGTAGTATGCTGTTGTGGTTAACGATAGTTTTTTGTTTACCCGAATAAAATGGGTGGCAGAAAATTGATTTTGTTTTGTTGTAATCATATCCTTTTGAGACCCTGCGTACCTTCTAAACGGAGTCTTATCAAAATCCTCCTGGGTGAGGCCCAAATAGGTCTCATGGGATGTTTCATTTACTTGTCCGACTTTGAAAGAGAGCGATTGAAATACCTTCGCATCAGGTTTGGTTTGAAAACGCAATCGTGCGATATAATCTTCCTTTTTGAAGCCTGTATTTCCGCCTCCATCCAGGTTTTTAAACCCATCCGAACCGTATTGAAATGTTTCGACCAGGTAAGCAATTTGCTCATGCGAATTTCCCGCATAGGCGTGGAGGTTGCGCCCAGAATAACTTCCGCCGAGTAGATTAATTCTTGCGCTGAGTTTTTCGGGAATAGCTGTCGAAATCAAATTGATTGCACCGCCCGTTGTGAAAGGGCCGTATTTGATCTGACTACTTCCCTTCGAAATTTCGATAGCCTGCATGCGCCCCATGGTTGGGAAATAATAGGCACTTGGATCAGAGTATGGCGCTGGTGCCATCAGGATTCCATCTTCCATGATGGTAATCTTCGATGAACGCTCAACTCCAGTTCCGCGCAGACCAATATTTGGACGCAAACCAAATCCATCTTCCTCCTGGATATTGACACCCGGTACCTGTTTCAATGCCCGGTTGATATCGGTAAAGCTAAACTTCTGAAGTTCTTTTGGAGACAAATAATATACTGAGCCGGGAATGTCTTGGATGCCGGAAGGATTTTTTGAAAGAATTAAAACTTCGTGGCAGGATGCAATGCTTTCAGTGAGATAAAAATTCAGGTTTAACTCAGAACCCGCTGAAACAACGATGGACTCATTGAGTGTTTCAAAACCAATCAGATTGACATTCACCTCATAGCTCCCCGGAGGAATATTGCGCAAACTGAATTCACCATTGCCATTGGAAGCGTCGCCAAGTTCAGTTCCAAGAAGGCGGACGATTACACCTTGCAATGTTGTGAGACTATCATTCAAAAGTACTTTTCCACTCAAAGATCCATTTTGAGCTGTGATTTGAGTAGCAGTAAGAAATATGATTAAACTGGCTATCAGAGACTTGAACATTTTCCTGTGGTTTTTAAATACAGGGCAAATCACTTCAGAATCCGCCGGCCATACAATACCCGAAAAAAGGCATTCATTCAACCACTTCTATTTTTGACTCTTTGATGATAAATGGCAAATCCCGTTTTACGTGCGAATGTCGTGTCGAGGATCCAGGAAACTCTTTCAAATGAATACCAAAGCTCACCAAATGCGCAGACCTAACGGTTCAAACTGTTTTTTTTTATACTCGAAACATCAAGTGATTGGATAATTGGGCTTAATCCAACGTATCCGTATGAATGATCGATTTCTGTTCGATCCATTTAGCAATTCCCTGACTTCGGGTTACCAAAAGAAATCCGATAACCATTAGAACAAAATGCTGGATTAGATCGGGAAGCTGAGGGCTTTCATTGAAAAACAAATCATCACGCATCATGGATATGAATGTTCTCACGAAGCCGGGAATTCCATCCACCAAGGTCAAACCACCTATGATAATCAATGCTATCTGAATCATGCTGGTTTTATCAGAAGAAATTTGCAATGTCTCCTCTTCAAAGTGACTGGTTAATCTGAATTTTTGAATAATTACTATTGGATGTAAAACCAAGTATTTCAGCACAAGCAAGAACAACCCAATGAATAAAAGGAAAGAAAATACAACACTATATAAAATTTTGGAGGGACTAAACATTGAAAATACGTTCGTCAGAGCCATTATTCCACCCAAAAGCATTACATAAAGCAAATACAACCCAAGAATTCGAATTACAATAATCCAAAATGAAGAAACTTTCATGACATCAATTTCTTACAAATATAAAAGCCTCCAGCAATTGCTACCGAACAAAGGCAGGAGTTGTAAACGACTTATTTCTCTTCTGGAAAAAGGAAATTTTCCCTTTTGCCTTGTTGTTGGATACATGTAAGCACAGCCTTATCGAAATTCTGCTCCATAGCAACTGCACCGTGCACAATAACACGTTGTTCATCGGCCTTCGCCAGATATATCGCAATACTCTCAGCATAGGTTCTGCGTTGGGCCATTTTTTTCTGCAGGAAAATAATCCTTTGAGCACTAGTCATTCGCCAGAGATTCTCAGGCCAATATGTGCTATCAGAGCGTTCAACGATACTTGGGTCGGATTGGTATTGATTGACTAAATCCCAAGCTGGTTCATTCATTGATCTATTTGCCTTTTGAGCAATTCTTTTACACATTACGTATTTGCCAAGCCAGAGAGTCATTTCATCCAATCGCAACATCTTCTTGAACGATGTATCGCCTGTGGTTTTCTGTGGTACCAATGTTTCGTTCAGGCGGTTATTTAATCCGATGATTTTGTCATCCCAGAATGTTTCAGAATATTTGATAATGGAATCCATTTCAATGGTCAGACTTTCGCCTTTGGACAAGACGGATGCTTCATGCCATATTGTATAATCGGGCAGTCCAGGCGCTCCGCAGAATAGTGTATTGACCACAACATCCTTTCCTTTGGCATTTTCAATAGACTGCTGATATGCCACATGGCATTGATCAAAAGATTCATTTCCTGCAATAAAAATAATTTTCAAATCTTCTTTTTGATCAGACCATTTCAAGACATCGAGTGCATATTGGATCACTGCGCCACAGCATTCCTCACCTCCATACGTTTCAATTTCGAGCAAGGCTTCGGCTAGGGAATCAATTTGGCTGGAAAAACCAGAGTGAAGAATTGCAAAATCCAATGGATTTTCGTAATAGTTGCCATAAGATATTACAGCATACTCTACTTCCACAGTCCTGTTTCTCTTGTGCACTTGCTGGAGCGACTCCGACAAACCCCAGATTTGTCCCTGTGCCTGATGGATAAGTCCATCCATGCTACTGCTGGCGTCGAGTAAAAAGGCAATTTGAATTTTAAATGCAGTTGTATCTCTGGCCTCCGTTACGTTCGAAGATAGAAACCAAAACATTCCAAGTATTTGGATTTTCCACTTGTCCATTTAATCTGAAAGGTTTGCTACAACACAAACTTACCTTTTTTGATTTCAAAACTGAAAAGCAGTACCGAATCCACAGCCTTTCCATCCAATGTACCTGCCTTCCAATTTACAAGTTTCTTAAACACATCAAGTATCTGTTTATCCAGTTCCGGATCTTTTGTTTTATTGTCCATCTTACAACTCACCACCTCGCCTTTGCAATTGACAATAATCTGTACCATTCCTTTACCCTTGAACTTCGGATTGTCTTTGAGAAATTGAACTTCTTCGTTAAGTTTATTCTGAATATCAAGATCACTTAATCCGCATGAAGCTTCCACCTGCCCGGCAAAGGGCAAAAGCGCATAGACATTATCTTTATCGCACAAGCCCTCTATATCTTCTTTGATTTCCGCCTTGGCAATAAATTGTGCATTGCCGATTACACTTATTAAGACGAAAACAATTTGTAGTAGAATATTTTTCATTGGATTTATTTAAGATATAAAAGTCGTTTACTTTTTCATTTAGATTCAAGATTTGTCATAAATCAAATCTATTATTTATTCTACTTTGAATCTAATTCCTTTTGATATTCTGCCGGATCCCACACTATGCCCCAGGTGGCAACATACTCAGCGAGCGTTCCCAGATTCATTTCCTTTCTTCGCAGATCCACATTCATTGGATCTTCAAGGTTTCGCACATAATACTTCTGCTTCTCTTTGTCATATCCAATCTGACTTCCATATTTTTGCTTTTTACCTTGCCCAAGTAGCACCCTGTCTTCCAGTAGCGCCAAGCTTGATGCTTCCGCCTTCCTGTTTTTAACGGCTTCTTGCATTATCGGTAAATATCTTTCTTGCGTTTGTTGGTCCGAATGTTGGATTACTAAAAACAGTGTTGTGCTCCCTTTTGGTGTCACAACTTCAGGTCCAAGCCAGCCATGTTTATCCAGTATTTTTTTTACTTTCACTAAATTTAGTGAGTCAACATAAGACATCGTTTTCCAAAGAGAATCCATTTGAACCGATTCCCTGCCGAAGTTACCTTGAACAGAGTCTATCATTTGACGGTATTTCTGGTCCTCCTCATGGATTTTATTCAGCTCGGCAATCAACTTTTTGTTGTGATGTTTTGCATCGGCTTTTTCGCGTTTTCTCAAATCCTTCACCAAGTCTTTCCAACGTTTATCGGAGTGAAGAGAAATTAAATCCTTGTCTGTGCTTAAAAAATCCGTTCTTAGATATACGGTTTTATTGTATAAACTTCTAAGATGCTTAAATGAGCTATCGGGTAGTCCAGCCAGGGCATAGGAACAAGCTGCGTTGTATCTGTCTTTGGGGTATGCTTTGCCTCCAAGGGCAACAAACCCCTGCCTGTATGCCGAAGCCGATTCTATGAAATTGCCTGCTGCGTAAAGAGAATCCCCCTTCCCTACCCAGGTTGAATAATCTGCTGGATTCGATTGGGCGCAAAACGTCGCACTATAGCAGGCAATAATGACAATCAAAAAAAAACTCTTCATAAATGTTGATTCTAATTTCACAAAACAAATTAAGTATAATCCAGGCATAGAACAAAAAAAGGGAAACCAAAGCCTCCCTTTTAATTGATTTTACTTTGACTATCTAGCTTTTCTTCACTACCCGCGCAAGCTCATTTACGTGCTCGTTCAGGAATCGAATATAATACACACCATCTGCATACGAAAGAAGTGAAACACGGGCAAGGAAAGAATTGTCATACCTGTTCATCATTCTTTCATATACCAATTTGCCCGATGCATCCAATACCTGATAGTTCATCGTCTGCACACCAGAAGGAACTCCATTGACTTCAACCTGGAAAAATCCATCTGTAGGATTTGGTTTTACTATTACTTCAACAGACTGTTCAATTTCAGTAACATCGACAAGCTGAATGGTTACATTCTCAGAATAGGTGCAAATTCCATCGCCAGACAAAACAAGAACATTGTATACGCCAGCGTCCAAATTTTCGAACAGACCCGAAGACTGATAGGTATTTCCTCCATCAATGCTATATTGATAGCCATTCACACCATTGGATGGAGTTACCAAAATTGTTCCTGTTCCGTTGCCGCCATCCGCAGTTACATCGAACTCTGCTGTCATGGTGCATTCATCCAAACAAAAATCACTGCTTTCGGAAACGCCAAATTCTCCCCCGCTAACCATAACTACTCCATCCGGATCTAAAACCTGATAAGATCCTTCACCCCAGAAGCAACATATACCATCACCATAATCATCGTAGATCGTAAAAGTATAACACGCATTTGCAGCAGCGCAAACTTCAACAGAATATTCCGTGTCGCCGATTTCATAAGGACCACCAGAGGCAATAACCTGGTTATTATCATTCATCAATTCCCAGGTCGTTTCATACGGATATCCATCGGTAGTTATTACAACGGTAATTCCTCCTCCGGCAGCAAGGATGGTAATGGTTGCGGTAGAAGAATTATCACCGGGCAATTCATCTACTCCTCCATTTGGATTTGCAAATTCTATTTCAATCGCGAGCAATCCTTCAGGGAGATCGTTGATTACAAGATTCACTGTACCCTCTCCTTCAAAGGGAATTGAACCAGTCCATGGTATAGTTTGGTAAAGTGTCCCATCTACATTCACCAAAATAGATCCACTTGTAAGTGTATTTCCCCCGAGGTTGGTAATGGTGAACGGAACAACTATATCGTTTCCACACGCAGTGGAAGGGATCGAAAACTGAACGCTCGCATCCAACGAATAAAGATTGGTAACGGTAGAAGATAAAGTATCATTGGCAGGTGCCGTATCGTCCGGGTGACTCACATAAGCTGTAATTTCATAACTGCCATTTGCCGATAAATCCATAGGAACCGTAAATTGATGCGATATGAGCTCATCCGGATCGATGGTGCCTGGGATAAGAATTGATTCCTGAAATACACCATTTAAATCAAATCCAATGGTATATCCGTTCATCGGAAACAACCCAACATTGCGCACTTCGACAGTCAGCAATTCTGTTGATGAAAGATCCACTGCAGAGACAGGTTCAACAATGGTCGACAAGGCAAGATCAAAAGTGTCGGATGCGATTTCGAATGCTACAATACGCGTGCCTACGCCCGAACCACCATCACGCGCATACTCCGAAGTAAACCAAAAAGTGTTGCCATTCACGGGATCGACACTCATCTGCGCATAGTCGCCATAACGGCCATTGGAATTGATGGTTCCTTCGCCTTCAACAACGGCATATTCTGCAATGGTCATTAGTCCCAGTGGATCACTTGCACGACGACCTGTATACCGCAATCCTACGTACATATCCGGGCTGCTTATGCTATAACCCAATCCGATATTTCCATTTTCGTCAATGGCTATGCTTCCCATATACCGATCATTTCCATCGGGAGAATACGTTCCTTCCTGGTATACTTCCCACTCGCCACCGCTTGGTCTTCGCATTTCCATCCAACGTATACCTGCCAAATTCTGACCATTTGTTGCATCTGTTACAAAGCAACATACAACAGATTCATGCGATCCGAAATTTCTGTATTTAGGAACATTCATAACCACCTCCGGAATAGCGTCCAATCCATCACCACCAAGTTGTGGCACACATTGAAAACCGAAACCAGTATCAGAACACGGATAGCCGTCATAAGGCGTTGTGACTAGTGAAATTTCGTCAACGGTTGTGTTATTTGCATTGTTGAAATCCACATCAAAGGTTATGAGTCGAATGTTGTCCTCAGGAGAATTGCCCCAGGAAGAATCGTCGAGGCAAAGCACCATGGGGTCAGTAACTGGCAATGTCATTCCATCCCAATCGACAGGTGTAGAAACTATAAACCCTTGTTCAGAACCGAATGTCCCATCGACTTCTACTTGTTGCATGGTTACATTGCTATCTCCGTTTAGCATTGCATTTCTATCCAGAAAATACTGCGTGTGAGTGCCTGCGCCACCTTCATTGGTAGTGAGCATATAAGCATCGGGCCAGATAGAATATTTTGGATAATCCGGAAACTCCGGGGTGCTGAAATTATAGGCATAATAACTTCCCAATGGATCAGAAGTTTCAGAAACGGCAACGAGAATATCGGCGGGAAAAGCAAATTCGGTTATAAACCATCTCTGTGCTGTTTCATCATAAAGCACAATAGGGTCGCCGGCAGAATTCACACCCAATCCCTGCCATAGGGTTTGCATTGCAAATTGATCGACAAGCACTCCTTCCTTGGTAAATACGCCAACATCAGTTACGTTGACAGCCTGAACGAAGTGATCCAAACCAACTTCACCGGTAGGATCATGAGGAGAACCAAAATCTCCGATGCCATCTATATTAACGATAGGCTCAACTTGAACGCTTCCTCCACCCATCTGACGAACAGGATCTGGCCCTTGAAATTCCTTTTCAGGATAAATCGAATTGGAACCATGTCTGTTGGGGAAATTGGCTGGCTTTTTCCGATCCTTTTTGTACTTCTCCATCTTTTCAGGAGATAAATTTGGCTTGGCTATAAGGTCTCTCACGGGCAAAGTTTTACCCAGAAAGACGGCTTGTGTGGAGCGAACTGTAAATTTTGGTTTCGATTTGACAGGCTCGGTGCCGTTTTGAGCCACGGCAGCGCAAGTTGAGATAAAAATACTAAGGGCGAGTGCAAGCCGCTTCATGATTTATTGGTTTTTAATTGGTTTTGTTTTAGAATAACCCGAATTGGTTGAATTAGTAGGAGGTCCCAAGGAATCTTGCTGCTCTGATACTGAAATGATCAATTTATTCTCTCTTAACCGGGCCAATGCTTCCGGCCTGTCCTTCTGTGAAACCTGCCATTGCAAACTCCACTTATTTTCGGTGCGGCTTGTCAACTTAGCATTACTCATAGAAAAATCCGGATATTGTGCAATGATTTCATCCGCAGTTGCGCCAGTCGCAAGAACAAGGGAAATTTCAGAAATTAATTGCGAAGATGATACATCTTTAGATCCGCAATTCCACAAAAAAACTGACAGCATAAGCCCGGCTATGGCCGAAAACAACCACTTTAGGTTCAATAGATACGCAGACTTTGGCATTGAATAAACTCTTTGGTAAAACAACTTACCTTCGGTTGAGGACGAAATTAGAAGGAAGTCGCGCTTTCGAACCAAAAATAATGCGGGCAATCTTGGAAATGAGAGTAAATCGATTAACTTACTCGGTCGACTTAATTCTATTGGAGACGAGAATCCCGGTTTATTCAAACATGTGTTATTCAGGGGTTAAATCCAAATTATTTTTTGAGAAAATTAGGTTTGTGGGATAACGTTTCTATTTTTGTTTTCACTCATTAGATCCTGACCACGAGCGTGAATTTATTTCTTTCTTCAATTATTTGTTCTTTTTACCCCGTTTCAATTTCGGGTAAAAAAGAATGGTTGAATGGAAAGATGACTTTACACAGTACTCCAAACTCCCCCCAATTGCCTTGCATTTTATTGTCGCCTTTGAGTGCCTTTGTCAAAT
>JBJXFC010000132.1:0-4903 GCA_046153915.1 Flavobacteriales bacterium | reverse complement strand
CAAACTAATTCATCGAATCTGGGCTGTTGTTCAAAGACAAACACCTTATGAAAAAGTAATCTGTTGAAAAATCATCCTAACAAGTTAGGATTATGCTTGAATCAAGACATAGAAATCTCTGCGGTTACACCCCGAAACCCGTTGCGGAGCAACCCACGTCACCCGTTGCGGAGCGACCCCAAAACCTAATCCACCACAAACCTCGTCGTAAAACTCGTACTCAACCCTCCCAAATTAAATGGTGCCGCACACACTGTCACTTCAAACACATTGTCGCTGGTTTCATTCACATAGACAGTCGATCCTGCCGAAATAACATAGTAGTTGAAATTCGTATACGAAATCATCACCTCATCATTGGCAATAAATCCGCCCTCGGTCGACGTTGTATAAAAACCGGCGTGGATAGGTTGATTCATCGTAAACATCACATCACCGTTCAGGCTCGTCAGTGAGTACTGGTATTGTCCGGCACTCATGGTAGGACCGGAGGCAAAAGCCGAAACATTGCCACTGCCCACGTTGTAGGTGTTTAGTGGCGGAGTGCACGGCGCATCAATCGTCGGAATTTCCCACGGATCTATCGTAAATGTTTCGCTAATTGCATAGCCATCATCGTTCGCTGCGAAGGCACGAACAAAATACGTGTGGTCGGGATCCAGTTCAAAATAACTGCCGTCTTCATCTTCCACACCATCGTAGGTCACCGAAAAAGTATCTCCTGAAAGATTGCCCAATTGTTGATTTTCTGAACCAGTAGGTGTGCCCGTTGATGTAATGCTCATGCCGGCATATTCAATTTCGGTATGGCCGGTGCTCACAATACGACCGGTGATGGTAATGCTCCCGTCGATGTTCGGTGTGTAAGAAACAACTTCCACTTCAGGGTAATAATCTTCGACATCTTTAAGCGGACGCACACACGAAACAAACAATGTGGCCATCAACAACGAGAAAAAAGCGGGGTATTTATAATATGAATTTTGCATAGCGAAATCAATTGAAGTAATACGAAAAACCAAGTTGAATCTGGTTGGCAGAGTAGTATCCGTTTTCGGTTATCACAAAGTATTTTCGATCGGCAGAAGCGCGCACGGCAAACGTATCACCAATGGGCAATTCGACACCCACTCTGCCTGCGAGGCCAAACCATCTGTCACCGCCCGAATACGATTCTGATTTAATCTCCGGATATTCGGCAGTGTATGCGACACTCGTAGCACCCAGAAAAATTCCCAAGCCGCCAAAAAGGATAAACTGATCCCTTTCTACGATGGCATAGTCGGCCATAAAATCCAGCGCTATCAGATTGTATTTCTCAAAACGTTGTTCGCCAAGCGAAACGAAGGTATTTCCGCCCGAACTTATTGTACCAACCACCGGAAAAACATCCATGCGTGTATCGAATTTAAAGAACGACAATCCAATAGAAGATCGCCACACATCTTCAAAAGGCTGCACCCAGGCCGCGCCAAAACCGATTTTGTTTTCCAGCCCTTTGCCCAGCTCACCGGTGGGTCTAAACTGGTTGATGTTGAGGGTAAGCTGCCCGGTGGAGAGCAGTGGCGTGCACAGAGTAAATGCACATGAGAGAATGAAAAAAGAGATACGCATAGGTGTCAAAGGATTGGTCTGCGGCAAAAGTACACCTTCTCCTGCGATAAAAGAAAACCGTAAAGGCCCTGTGACAATCAATAAAGAGCGCAACTAACTCTCCTGCAAGATCACTTTGCCCGATATTGTGCGTGCGTCTTTTTGAGGGTGTCGGGAATGCAATGTAGCAGCGCAAAACGACGATAAATTGGAAACAAAGGCTCAATTCCAAATACAAGCTCTGCCATTGAAGTAACGCGCTTGCTTCATAGACTATCCGCTTCCTGCTATGTAGCAGAGCAAACGACTGTAAAATTGGAAACAGACACACCAATCCAAATTAGAGCTTAGCTGATGAAACCAAGCGCTTGCTTCATAGCGATCCCTCACCCGAGCGGTGGGGTGGATTGATCTGATGTTGCAACGAAAAGAGTTTGGGTTTAATTTGGCGGGCAACAATAGCGGATGTGCACGATAAATAACACGAAATAATGAAATCCAATTTCCTCTATAATTCTTGTCGTTATTTACCTTTATGAACCATGTAAACAGTGATAAGAACTACCCTTATCGCTACCTTTTTGGTTAGCATCCCTTTTGTTTTGTTCAATGTGGAATTGAATAGAATGAAAATCCCCGATCACGGAATAACAACAAAATCGTAGAAATAATAAATTTCATATGTCGCGAATTTGGATGTGTCTAACTCATCCCGAAGGGGAACAGCGATTATTTTAGTATTCATTTCATAATGCCCAGTGTCTTCAGGTATGCATCTAAATTCAAAGTTGCCTGCATTATTGCGCAATGCATCGAACTCATTTATATTCATAAGAGAATCGTAATGAGCTAGTTTGGAAACCTCAAAGTGGGTCTCCATTGTTTCCGTAGTAATGTAACGAAATTTCGCCACAAATTCCTCTCCCAAACGAATTACTTCGGGAGCTTGGATGGTTATATAATCGCTCTTATCCCGGATAGTATCTCCATCGGCATTCAAACAAATCGTCTGGTTTAAGTTTTCTACCAACGAATCCGCTACGGTCAATAGCGTATAATGTTGATGATAAAATAAACCACCATCCCGGTAAATATGCCAATCGTATTTATAAGGCCTTCGGGTTTTCATGTCCATTTTGTACATTCCCGAACTGAGTGTGTCACCCTTCTCGTTAATCTCTACACATGGGCAATATGCATATTCATCCAGGGTGTCAGCAGGAGCCACGGTGCACGAAATACGCGTAGTAACATAGATTCCTTCCGACTTGGGTTTTGCAGGAGACGAGCAAGACCAACACCAGATTCCAAGAACAAAAAGTATTGTTACTGCAGGGATATTTAAACTTGAGTTGAAATGCACCTCGAAAAAAAATAGCAGATTTCCATGCAAATTTAGCCAGGCTCCAGGATTTTGGATCGGAATAGAAATGTACTGCATAATCTGGCTTTAATTCTAATGGCCAGTTGCCCTTGGTTTTAGAAAGGCAGCATGCCATGCAGTGAACCGAACTCAAAGATTCTGCTTCATTACCCTCTCCATTCTGAGAGGCGGGCAGACGTCTACGCTGTTGATATTATACTGAACAAAATGATCCGTCAATTCCGTCTTCGAATAGAAAATCTCTTAAAGCGAAAAAGTTGCGAAGCAACCCCGCAACCAATTGCGGAGCAATCTTTGCGCGCTCAACTTCCAAAACCCTCATCACACAACCCTTTGCGCCCTCTGCGCGTCTTTTCTCTGCGGTCTCTGCGGTTTCAAAATACGCCGCCAGTTGATCAACGTGTTGACACGGTTTCAAAATGCAACGCCATTTCATCAACGTGCAGTCGCGGTTTCAAAAAACGCTGCCAATTAATCTTGCAGTCTTATATTCTGAAAACCCATACAATTATTTTTACTCCATTATCGTTCATCCGTCATGAACGTTAAACCTACCAACCAAATCGTTCTACCTGTTATTCTGTATGTGTTTGTACAAACAACCGGTTGTCGCAATGCCACTGTTCAGGGCGACAATCAGGTGATCACCCCGGTGATTCCAACTTCCATGATTTCTATTTCTACACAGCCCGATGTTTTTGCAAGTATGTCTCAACCGCCCGAGGTCGTCGCGGTTGATCCCTCCAAAAAATCAGTTGTTGATGTAGGTACAAGAGGATGCAAACTTCACATTCCGGCAGAGGCTTTTGTTTATGAAGATGGCAGTCCTGTGGTGTCGCCGGTGGATATTAAGTTCCGCGATTTCACCAACAAAAGTGACATTTTGTTTTCACAAATTCCCATGACATTTACCGAGAATGGCGAAGAACTATGTTTCAACAGTGCGGGCATGTTCGAAATTAAAGGCGAATGCAAAGGTCAAAAAGTACAGATTGCCAGGGGTAAAGAAATAAAAGTAGATTATCCGCTGGCACAAAAACCGGAAGGACTGGCATTCTATCGATTTGATGAAGCTGCCAACAATTGGGTCAAGGAACAATCCATCGAAAAGGAAGCCAGTGAACCAAAGAAAATGGAACCTAAAAAGCCTGCAATAAAGGAAATAGAGAATACAGGGGAAGTCCGGGTTGATCGGAAAATTCCGCAGGTTGTGAAGGCGTGGATATCATCGGTCGTTCTGACAGACGGTGTTCCATACATTTTAAACGAAGACGGAACGAAGGGATTTCTGGACATCAGGATGAATGCAGAATACAAATTTCCGCGTTCGATGTATGACTATCTTTTTGCCAATCCCCAATTTTATTTGGCCTTCCAATTTGATATCGACACTGTGGCCGGAAAACTGATCAATATCAATCCTCATCCTCTGAATCCGAGCAAGGAGTTTGATGCCGGAATTATGAAATACTTAAAGGATTTGAGAGGAATCAAAATGCAAAAGCAAAAATTGAATTACGAAGTGGAATACCATGGTGTAGCGCGATATGAAATGATATTTAACGATTACCCGGGAACGAACGAAACCCTTCAATTGCGCGACCCTCAAAATGCAATAGCCTGGAATTCTGGTCCGATGGCACCCGCGCAAGACCTCAAACCCACACAGGCAAACCCGGGCATAATATCTCCAGCGTTTTTCGATCCCGGACATACCTATCCGGATGTTGTGAGAGGCCTCAGCGTCAAAGGATTTGGGATTTACAACTGCGATCAGGCTTTCAGAAAGGGAAATCTCGTGAGCATACATCCCAAATTTGCAGATGAAAAGGGCGAGCCAATTTTAACATCAACCGTTGTGTGTGTGCTTCAGCCGGATATCAACAGTTCATTTAGTTTTTCTCCAGATCAGATTATCCTGAATGC
>JBJXFC010000009.1:0-20002 GCA_046153915.1 Flavobacteriales bacterium | reverse complement strand
GACTTCCCATGGCCGTGAAAGAGAAGGAGTGCTCGACAAATTGTTTCTGAATTTTGATGAAGTAAAAGAGCTGACGCGAAATCAAATGCTCTACCCAGCCATCGTTGTATTTCGCAGATAGCGCTCCAGTTACTCCCCAACCACCTGGCAGTCGGCCCGAATTGTAACCAAGCGTTAACCGTGCATTGGTATTGTTGCCATACTCGGTGCTAAGAACTACTTTTTGTTTGTCTTCAATGCCTTCGCTGAGAATGTTGATGGTGCCGCCAATGGATGGAATGGCCAATTTGCTTGCACCTAATCCACGCTGCACCTGCATCTTTTGTGTAACCACATCCAAACCAAACCAGTTGCTCCAATAGACAGTTCCATTCTCCATATCGTTCATGGGAATGCCATCTACCATCACAGCAACAAAACGGTTGTTGAATCCACGGATGTTGACACGTGAATCTCCATCGCCACCGCCGCCTTGTGTGGCATAAATGCCAGGAGTTGAATTGAGAATCATGGGCAAATCCTGTGTGCCCAATTCTTCTTTGATTTTTTTGCCGGAAATGTTGGAGACTGCAACCGGAGTCTTGCGATCGATGGCGATGTCACCAATAATCTCCACTTCCTGCATCATATCCGACTCCAGTTCAAAAACTACTTCCACCGGCGTGGTGCCTACAACTACTTCCTGTTTGAATGATTTGTAGTTTACAAAATTTACTACAAAGGTGTATGTCCCGGGTGCCAGTTTGAATTCAAATTTACCATCCAAATCTGTTGCACCGCCCTGGGTTTCTGAGTAAATTACCGTTGCGCCGGGAAGTGTTTCTCCAGTAACAACATCTTTAACAGTGCCCGTAACCGCTGTTTGCCCGAAAGCCAGACACGAAGCGAATAAGAGGATCCAGGTAAACGAAATTTTCATAGTACTTTGAAGCAGTTTTTTTGAAAAATACAGACCAATAAAAAGGGGCTATTCACCCCTCATTATTGCATACTATTTGGTGTTATTATCTTGACACAATTTTCTGATACTTCTTCTTGCCATTGGCGAAGGTGATTTCTACCATGTAAACACCTGAATCAGCAGCCGGCATTGTCACATTGGTATTAAATCTACCATTGCCCAATTTTTCGTTGTAAATGAGTTTTCCATCGGCAGACAAAATGCTGAATGAAATCATTTCGGCATCACTCTTCAAAGCGAATTGTCCATGAGAAATTGGATTTGGAAACATGGAGAATGAAGGATCCTTTTCTGTTTCCGGAATATTTACCACTCCACATACACAGAAATGGTAACCAAGCGAATCAAATGTATTGGCTGGCAAACTATCCCACTCTATCGAAGGATCGAAAACTGAAGGATTGCTTAGAACACCGTGATCGATTGCGGGCTTTCTGATCATAGTGTTGTCTACAGTCCACCAACGTGTGAAAGGATCGCTTGGGACATACCATCCACTTCCAGGATCTTCGCCAATTTTACCAATGATGTCAAGTATCGTGTTGTCTGTTTTTGCAAGAACGAACGCATCATCTCCATTAAAATACATCGGAGAGTCCGTTTGAACATAAACCGGATTTACAAAGGTATCGGCAACTGCAGCTAAAGCCAGATCAACCATGATCTCGTTGCCCGTTCCATTTGGATCTTGTTTGTCCAAAACAAAAACGCGCACATCATGAGCGGCTATAGTGCCTTGCAGATTGAGAAACATAGGCTCACCAGCTCCATCGCGGTCGCGGCCCATTTTGTAATTTCCATCCAGAACGATAGGGCCATCTGTTGGATTATAAAGCTCAATTGCCTTGTTGTTGAAGGTGCCCTCTACGTACTCTGATATAAAGAGATCCGAACAAGATTGGGCAAAGCTGAAACAAGAGAGTGCGAAAGTCGCACAGGTTAGTAACGTTTTTTTCATCTGGTTAATTCTGATATTTGAAAAAGCAAGCGGGCAAAAGTACACAAGCCTTACCATTATGCATTCTTTTACCCCCAATGTGATGAAGATTTTGCAATTTGATAAAATGACACTCCAATGTTCTGGTGATATAAAGTTTTTGGATTCCCATGCATCCATTTGTGGATTTCTGAAGTCTGAAAAGTGGTGAAAGTGAGTTCGATAGATAAAATGAAGGATTTCGTCTAAAGCAAATTGTTGAAAACCCGTGGGTTTGCGATATTTGCGAGGCTTGTTTTTACCGAGTTTTACCCTTTGCTCCGAGACCACTTGCTATACTTTATAACGGACAACCGAATGATTGTGAATAGATTACTTGCCCTTGTAGTCCTTATTGTTTGCGGATTATCCGCTTCGGCCAACCACGTGCTGGGGGGTAATATCACCTGGAATTGCCTGGGTGGTGATCAATATCAGGTAACTTTTACGCTATACAAAGATTGTTATGGTAATGCGGGTGATCCAGCTACCGAAACGGTTTTTTTCTATCCAACCGGTTGCGCTGCGGTTCCATTTTCGGCCGACTTTAACTTCGTTAGTGCGATTCAGATTTCGGATTTGTGTGCTACAGAATTGGTAAACAGCTCATGTTCAGGCGGTTTGAATCCCGGCACTATGGCGGTTACCTACACAGGCACTGTGACGCTCGATGCTGGATGCACCTGGGAAGCGATTTGGAACAACGGCGACTGGAATTACTTCCAGAATATGGACAATTTTGATGGGCTGGGCTTTCCGCTTGACGCCTACATTCAATCGGTCATCAACACCAACCTTCCCTGTCAGAATTCTACCGATATCACCTACACTGTGGCTGATCCTCAAATTCCGTATTTCTGCTTCGGTACCAATACCTGCCACCAATTGCAGGTTAGCAATCCAAATGGCTATGCACTAAGCTATACACTTGGTGCTTGCCAAACAACAGGTGCTACCATAAATTCCCCCATCAATGCCCCCGGATACACTACACCTGCCGGAATGAGTATCACAGCCGGTGGACTTATCTGCTGGCCCGTGCCTGGTCCTTCTTTCGGTACGTACTCCGTTTGTGTAGAGATTGAAATGTACGATGGCCTGGATTATGTGGGCACGATGTATGAAAGTATGGCTGTTGTGGTGCGCAATTGTGCACCAACAACTACGGTATTTACCGGGCCAAGCGTCCAGACCATTGGAAATGAAACCATGCTTATCAATGGAACCACCGTCGAAGTTTGTGCGGGCGACTCGTTGTATTTTACTGTTGAAGCCACCAATGCCGATCTTTTCCGTTCCATTGATCTCACGTTTACTGGTGGCCCTCCGGGATTGACTCTGACGCAGATAGGCAATAGCAGTAATCCGGTGGTGGGTGCATTTTCGTTGCCCACAACTGCCGCTATGGTAAATGCATCTCCTTATGTGTTGCAGGTTACCGCTACCGACGATGCTTGTCCAAATCCGGATACCGATGTTCTCAATATTACCATCAACATCCAACCAAATGTAGAATTGACTTTCACAGATACAACCATTTGTGAAGGTACCAATATTACACTTCAGGCATTCGGATTGCCCAATGTAGCGAACTACAACTGGACGAATGTTTCTGGTGACAATACACCTCCGGTAACAGACGGACAGGCAACACAAAGTGTAACTCCGGATCAGACTTCTGTTTATTCTGTTACAGCACCCGGTATTCCGGCGTCCTGCCAAAGCAGCGATCAGGTAACTGTGAATGTTGTATTGAGCGATATTACCGAAGTGGTGACCAATGAGTCCTGCGGCAATAACAATGGCGCAATCAACATTACCATTGTTGGACCCGGATCTGGAAACTACAATATACTATGGAACGGCGGTGGATCCGTTGATCAGGTGCAGGATCAAACCAACCTTCTTGGAGGAAACTACGACGTGACTATCGAAGATCTGGTATATGGATGTGTGATTACAGACAGTTTTGTAGTTGATGACAACCCTCCGCCAACAGTGACCATGACACCGTCGGATACAACGATTTGCGCAGGGCAGTCCGTGACACTGCTTTTACACTTTACTGAAGCTCCGGGAACCTTCGATTATGTTATTACTCCTCTGCCTGCGGGTATGGATATAACGGATGTGGGTGATGCCTATGCTTTTACATTTATTCCGGCGTCCAGCACCCTCTACACCATTTCTTCTGTTACCGACCAGAACAATTGCAATTCGCTTGTCAATGTTACTGCCAATGTGGAAGTGCGCCCTGTCATTACTGGCGATTTTATTCAGGAATCGGCTGTATGTGGAGGTACAAATGTTACTATCAATATTGATTATGACAATCCATTTGTTGGGCCGTATATCATCGGATATTCCATTGATGGTGGCGCTACAATTCAAACTCCCTTAGCCATAAATGATCTTGGTGTCGTTTTTTCTGACATCCCCGATGCGCCTTCTACAATTTACGACATAGAATACATTCAATATACAGACGCACCGTTTTGCCCAAGCACAGATCCTCTAAATCCTCCGATGACTATCAACGTCAATCCGGAACCTACAGCGACGATTTCCGGAGGAGCAACGGTTTGTGAAGATGCCGTTCTTAATTTGCCTCTTGTATTTACGGGAACCGGGCCCTGGACTGTGAGTTACACCATCAACAATTTCGCTCAGGCTGCAATACCAAATCTAAATGCAGGTGCGGTTATCAGCGTCAATACTGCAAACCCCGGTACGTTTAATTATTGCATCACCGCTGTAACGGATGCCAACTGTTCCAATACCGATAATAGTTCTTTGAACTCATGCACATCGGTGGTTGTCGCACCTTATCCAACAGTAACGTTCAACATCAGCGATACCCAATTGTGCGAAGGGGATTGCGCCAACCTTGAAGTGGATGTAACCTGCGCTGGTAGCACGGAGTTTTGTGTTTCATTTACCGATACTCCTGAAGGCACAACTATACCAGATACAGACATATGCAACCAGCCAATTGGCGCGCAATTCAACTACCAGATTTGTCCGCTGGCGGATTCTACAGATTACACCATTGGTGGCGTGTATTGCAACAATGCACCATCCTGTATTACAAATCTGGCTGAAACCATTACTGTGTACGTCAATGAAGACATAAGCGTAGTTGCAACGGATACCATTTGTAACAATACCAGCACGCAATACCAGGTGGTTTATACCATGAGCGGTGGCACACAGCCATACGATGTTGCTCCAGGCCTTGGAATTGGCGTGGGTAATCCTGTAAATCCAATCAACCAAACTACTTACACTACAGCCTTGGTCAACTCTATGACTGATGGCTCGTGGACATTCAGTGATATCAATGATTGCAATTCGGTGGTGATGACCATGACGGACTACCAATGTCCTGTGATTACTCAACCATGCGATATGTCGAATACAGCATTGCAGTTATGCGGTGCGGTGCAGGCCACAGGCACCTGTGTTACCGCTTCTGTTCCGGATTTTAATGATGATGAGATGTGGGTTTTATGTACTGATGATGATAATCTGTTGGATGTTTTGGGTAGTATTATACTGACAAATAATAACAGTCCTCAGTTTCTATTTAACGATGTAGATCTGGATTATAATACAACCTATTATATTGTTTCTATTGCAGGTAATGGAGACGGCGCCGGAGGAGTAAATCTTGCAACTCCTGAACCATATATAGAAGTTTCGGATGGACAACCGGTGACATGGTATGAAACACCAACCGCTACGCTAACTGCTTTGAACAATGACAGCACGGCCTGTGTTGGCGAAAACGTCACACTTTCAATTAATTTTACCGGAACAGGGCCTTGGTCTTATACCTATTCGATAAATACCATCGTTCAGCCAGGACCTCCTGCGACCAGCACTGATCCTTTCAACTTTACGGTTACAACGGCAGGACTCTACGAAATAGAGACAGTAACAAGCGGACCTAACAGCTTCTGCGCAGGAACTGCTTCAGGTGATATAAATGTAATCATCAACCCACTTCCAACTGCGGTGTGGAGCGCCTCGGCAGACACATGCGCGGGAATAGATTATTGTTTTACAATCAACTTTACGGCTGGAACATCTCCATGGGATGCCACCATTGATAATCCTATCGGTCCAGATACTCCTCTGAATAATGTGACCCAGAATTACCAGTATTGCGTTGGTGATGAAGGCAATTACGATATTGTTACCATTACAGATGCCAATGGTTGTGTGAGCACCGCAAATTTTGCACCGGTCACCCTCACCATCGATGAACTGCCAGTGGTTGTATGGACCGAAGACGATGAACTTTTCTGCCAGGGCAGCAGTGTCGATCTTGAGATTGATTTTACCGCCGGGGAATCTCCATATTCTGTTAACCTGACAAGCCCTGATCCAGGCATAACCAATCCTCAGACAGGTGTTTTAGATGGAGATACGTTTACTGTAGATGTGGAAGGAAATTATTTGATCAATTCTGTGACAGACAACAACGGTTGCGTGAGTGCTGCAGGCGACGCGATTTTTGTGGATCAAATCAATACTCCGGTAGCGAATGCAGGTCCGGATCAGGAACAATGCGTGGGTGAGGATGTCACAATTGGAATTACACCTCCTGTGGCAGGCGTAACTTACGAATGGGCTGGCGCACCAAATGATGATATTGTTGGTTCCAATACAACCTCTGAAGTAACGGTAAATAGCGCTACAGCGGGCACCAGCACATACACTGTTACGGTTACAACAGACATCGGAAACTGCACCGCTACCAACGATGTACTCGTAACCTACTACGCCTACCCTGTGATTGATATCACGGCAGATACCGATTCACTCTGCGATGGCGGATGTGCAAACCTGACTGCTTCAGGAGCTGATGCTTTCCTTTGGGAGAATTTCAATGGTGCTGTTGGTCCGTTTAATCTCGCAACGTTGCAGGTTTGTCCGGATACAACAGATTTCTTTATTGTGACAGGAACGGATATTTACGTCGGCGCTTCCTGCTCTGCAACAGACAGCATCCAAATTTTTATGGGTGATGCCCTTGCTGTGGTAGAAGATTTTACAGCTGAAGTTTGTTTCGGATCATGCGATGGCGAAATTGAACTTGAAGTGTCGGGTGGATTTGAACCCTATACTATAACCGGCGATTTGACTGAATTAGTTACCGACAGCCTATGTCCGGGCACATACAATTACACCATAACAGATGCCATAGGATGCCAGATTATTGGAGGAAGTATTTTCATCGAGGAAAGGGAGCCTGAGTTTATTGATCAGATTATTATTACAAATCCTGTTTGTTCATATGACCTCGGATCTATTCAAGTAATTGACAACACAACTTCCATACATGTGGAGGCGGTTTTGTGTGGTTATGATGAAACAGAAGATGGTCCAGATGCTTTGTTTATAAACTTGTCTCCATGTGAATATATTATCTCTACTATTTTCCCTGTTGGTGATGGTTATTGCACAACTGATAGCACGGTTTCAGTAGAATTTGATTCTCCTGATATTTTCTTCAATGCATTGTGGACAGAAGATACATTTTGTTACAATGAAGATGCGTGTTTTGAAGGTGTTGCCGCCGGAGGTGTTGGAGGATTGAATGAAGAATGGTATTATGATGTTGAACTAACACAACTTGCAAGCACGGATAATCCTTATTGTGTGCCAATTACTGAAGACCTCACATTGTATGGTGTAGCGATCGATCAATTGCAATGCTACAGCGACACTGTTGAAGTCATTGCTCACATTTTCCCGGCCATCACACTTGATCTCGAAGCTGGCGCCGATACAACTTTTGTGTGCGAATATTCCTGCGCAGAGCTCAATGCTGTTGTTGGTGGTGGCAATGGATTTGTGACTGTTGAATGGTTTGAATTGCCTTTTGACAATGCTGTTGTTTCCACGGACCCAGACTTTGAAGTTTGTCCGTTTTTTGATACAGACTATGTCGTGATTGCTTCCGATGGTTGCAGTCAGCCATTGACAGATACAGTTACCGTTCATGTCTGGGATACACCCGAAGTTATTTTTGTGGTGGATACCCTGGAAGGTTGTTTTCCGCTAACTGTAACTTTTATTGATCAAACCTTGCCCATCGCAGACAATGTGACGTGTGAGTGGGGTTTTGGAGAAGGAACAACACTTGGTATTTGTGATACTGTGCAATTCGTCTACAACCTTCCGCAACTGTATGCGGAGTATTATCCATCCCTTACAATCACTACAGAAAATGGTTGTATTGGAACGGATACACTAATTGATCCAATTATCGTGCATGGATATCCCGAAGTAGATTTCACCTGGGAACCTCAACCTGTGACAGTGCTGCAGCACGAAGTACAATTTACCAACCTTACTGAAGGCGCCGATGAATACCTGTGGAATTTCTTCCGGATGGAAACCACCCCCGAAGTAAATCCATTCTATGATTTCCCAATTGTTGATCAGGGTGTTTTCCCCATTTGCCTTACTGCAACCTCCGAATATGGTTGTGCGGATACCTTGTGTCAGGACATCTTTATGGAAAGCATTCTCCAGGTTTTTGTGCCCAACACATTTACGCCTGATGAAGATGGTATCAATGATTTTTGGCTGCCTGTAGTTACGGGTGAAATCCCCGGCTCTTACAAATGCTGGGTTTTCAATAAATGGGGCGATCCCATGTTTTATACCGAAGATTCGCGCATGGCGTGGACGGGAGGCTCAGATGGTGGCGAATACTACGTTACCAATGATACCTTCGTTTGGCGTATCGAAGTGCAGGCCCTCCGCGATGGGCGCATCGAAGTGTTCGAAGGACATGTAACGATGGCTCGCTAATTCAATTAAGAGTACCGAATTTCTGCACTGCTTGACGACCCGCCAGTCAACTCGCATGTTCTCCCCAAATAGAATGCGCGGTTGTCAGCAATATGACCAGCAGGAAAACCTTCTATGAGTGGAAGATTCAATTCTTGCGCGATGTCTCTTAGCATGGCTATGGGTAGTTGACCCCAGGGATTGTCATTCGAAAAGCCAAAGTCCTTGGTGTTATCGCGCATTCCACTGAAACCACCCGCTAGTATTCCTACACAGTTGTCGAAAATTGCGGCGCGTTTCAAGGCAATCAACATCCGATCGATGTGGTAAGTCATTTCATCTATGTCTTCCAGAAATAGCAGTTTTCCTTGCGTTTTGATTTGCGTAGAGCTGCCCAATTGACTTGCAATCACGGATAGATTTCCACCAACAACGGAAGTAGCTTCTATTGTTTGTGGCATTGAAGTGCCGGGCAAATGGATGACTTCCTGCTCACCAAAAAGGCACCTTCTTAAAGACTCAACTGATTCCAGGGTGTTTTCTGCAAATGTGAATGGCATGGGTCCATGAATGGTTGCTATTCCCAGATTATTCAGGGCGTTGTGAAGCACCGTCACATCGCTAAATCCACAGATCCATTTGGGATACTTGCATATTCCATCGAAATTTAGTTGGTCAATGAGTCTTACCGTGCCATAGCCGCCGCGGGCTACAACGATAGCCCGCACGTCTTCCCTGTCCATCATTTCCTGAAGATTTTGTATTCGGAATGTGTCGTTTCCGGCTAATTGAAAATGCCTGGAATGCACGTTGGATGCGACTACAACCTGCAATCCCCACGACTCAAAAAGGCCAATAGCAGGCTTCAGTGCATCTTCATCTATCCAGCGCGCTGTGGCCACAATGCCAATTGTATCTCCCGATTTCAGGAATGGAGGGGTCATGATTCTATCTTTGCAGCAAATCTGTACCGAACGCACGCATTGCCGGATCATTTCCCGGCAAAGAATTCAACATGTGAATGAGTGTCCAGAGGCCGGATTGATTTGTATGAAAGAACCAAAACGTTTTCTTGTTACTTCTGCATTGCCTTATGCAAATGGCCCGCTTCATATCGGTCATATCGCAGGAGCTTATCTCAATGCCGACATTTATGTGCGTTACCTTCGATCAAAAGGAAAAGATGTCGCATTCATTTGTGGCAGCGACGAACACGGTGCCGCCATAACACTACGCGCAAAAAAGGAAGGCAAAACTCCTCGCGAGATTGTGGATTTTTATCACAAACTCATGGGCGATGCATTTCATGATTTTGGAATTTCATTTGATGAATATTACCGCACCTCTTCCGAAGAGCATCACAAAATGTCGCAGGAGATTTTTCTAAATCTCGAGAAAAAAGGAAGTTTCGAAGTAGAGACATCAAGCCAATATTACGACGAAGAGGCCAAACAATTTCTGGCCGACAGATACATCATTGGAACATGCCCCAATTGCGCCAGCGAACGCGCATACGGCGACCAATGCGAAAATTGTGGGCGCACACTTTCTCCCCTTGATCTCATCAATCCACATTCGACTTTGAGCGGAAGTAAACCGGTGTTGAAAGAAACATCGCATTGGTATCTGCCCATGGCGCATCATGAAAAATGGGTGCGGGAATATATCAAAGAGGGAAAACTGGATGGTAAAGAACACCATGATCCCAAAGAATGGAAGTCGCATGTGGTAGGGCAATGCATGAGCTGGATCGATGGCGGATTGCAATCACGCGCCATGACACGCGACCTCGACTGGGGAGTGCCCGTGCCATTGCCGGGTGCCGAAGGAAAGGCGCTCTATGTTTGGATGGATGCACCCATCGGGTATATCACCAATACCAAAGTGTGGGCAGAAAAGAACGGAAAGAACTGGGAAGATTATTGGAAGAGCGACGACTCACGTCTCATTCATTTTATCGGAAAAGACAACATCGTTTTCCATTGCATTATTTTCCCAATCATTCTCAAATCGCATGGAGAATTTGTATTGCCCTACAACGTACCGGCGAATGAATTTATGAATCTCGAAGGAGATAAAATTTCCACTTCGCGCAACTGGGCCGTGTGGCTGCATGAATACCTGCAGGATTTTCCGGGAAAGCAGGATGAGATGCGATTTGTACTCGCCAGTATTATGCCCGAGCAAAAAGACAGCGAATTTACCTGGCCCGATTTTAAGGATCGGGTAAACAACGAGCTAGCTGATATTCTTGGAAATTTTGTGAATCGTGTTTTTGTACTGATCCACAAATATTACAATGGAGTAATTCCTGAAGCAAATGGAAATCCATCAGCAGCAGAAATTCAGAGTGGAAAGGACGCGTTTGAATCCTATCAGGCAGTGGGCTCCAAGATTGAAGAATTTCGTTTCAGAGAAGCTTTGGCGGAGGCCATGAACATTGCGCGCGCCGGTAATAAATTACTCACTGAAACCGAGCCATGGAAACTTGCCAAAACGGATCCGGAAGCTACTGCAAGAATTCTGCACGCATGCGTCAATTTTGTTGCAGACGTTGCTTTTGTCCTTCATCCATTTCTGCCATTTACCGCAGAAAAAATAAGACAGGCACTCAACATAGAATGGTGTGCATGGGATCAATTGGGGGAGAATGAATTGGTGAAGGCTGGTCACATTATCGGACAATTGCCGATTCTTTTCGAAAAAATTACGGATGAGGTTGTAGCTCTTCAACAGGAAAAATTGAAAGCTTCTACTGCTGCTTCAAAACAAACTGTTGTGAAGCCCATACGGGAGAACATCGATTTTGAATCATTCCAGAAAATGGATATTCGGATTGTGAAAATCCTGGAGGCGGAAGCTGTTCCCAAAACCAAAAAACTACTTAAGCTAAAGGTAGATACAGGAGTGGATCAACGCACCGTGGTGAGTGGCATTGCGGAACACTACAAGCCAGAAGACGTTGTTGGTCGGCACGTGCTTTTCCTGGCAAACCTTGCCCCCCGTGAAATCAAAGGGATCAAAAGTGAAGGGATGATTCTGATGGCAGAGAACGCATCCGGAATCTTAAGTACACTTTCACCCGATAAAGAAACGGAGCCAGGAAGTGAAGTGAAATAGGTCCATTCGACCCCAAAATTGGTTTTGTTTTTTGAATCGGGAGTTTAGGGTCTTTGGGTCACCTTAATTGCACAAACTTTGATTGCCGTATATTGGCCTTGACATTTTGTTGTAACCAAAACCTTAGCTCCGCTCTTAAAAACACATGTGCGCTTTGCTGCGTCATAAGAATTCGATAATTATTACTCTTGTCTTGCTTTTGCTGACAGGCTTTCGAGCGTTTGCTCAAAGCGATGAGCGACTGGCAGAGCTGGATCAGTATGCTGCTTCAACCCCTGCTATGTATAATCGAAGCATAGATACACTGGTTAGTTATTTGATGATTCCGGCAACAAATCAGCGAGAAAAAGCGCGCCTCATTTATTCCTGGCTGGCCTACACTATTCGTTACGATGACCGCGCTTACAACACGCGTAAAACATCGGATTTTTCTTCGGCCCTGGTACTCAAAAACAAAAAAGGTGTTTGCCTGGGTTATGCCATGCTTTTTGAAGCCATGGGCACAGAAGCCGGTCTCAATGTGAGAACCGTTATAGGGTATGCAAAGCCCATGAAACGCGGAAAAAAAATGAAAAATCCGGATCATGCATGGAATGCAGTTGAAGTGGATGGACGCTGGATACTATGCGATGCGACGTGGGGAAGTAGCACAGCAACGCCGCGCGGCAATGGTAAAATAAAGACAAAAAAGGAATTCAGTGGTTTTTGGTTTGATACTCCGCCTGATGTTTTTGTACTCACCCATTTGCCAGATATGGAGCGATGGCAGTTGCTTTCTCATCCGGTAACCAAAGATCAATTCGAGAATTTCCCGGTCATCGGCCCTGAGTTTTTTACTGCTGGATTCAGCACGGATTCCATCATGGACAAAATGATGATGATCAAAAAATTCAAAGTCGTGCAGGTTTACCCAACAAAAGGTGCCTGGAAAGTGCGCGGCGCGCCTGAGATCGGCGTTCTGTCAAGCGATACAGAATATCAGTTTGATATCTTATCATCCGACTACGATACTGCAGTTGTTATTGAAGGCAGCGAGTCGAAGTTTTTCAAGGCAGAAAACAATACCATTCGTATAAATCTGAAGCCCCAAAAAAAGAACACGATCGTTCTCATCAATTCCAAAAACCCGAGAAGGGGCGAAGCCATTCTGGTCTACGAAGTTGCAAAGCATTGAATTGTTCCAAAGATTATCCTTTGCTGTGACTACATTTGCACTTCAATGAACCGCGTTTTATACAATGTTACGTGCAGTGTCGATCCGGAAATCCACGAGGACTGGCTCGATTGGATGAAGTTTGTGCATATTCCGGATGTGATGGCTACAGGCTTTTTCCTTGAAAACAAAATCTGCAGAATTCACGAATACGAAGAGAATGGCGTAACCTACGCCGTGCAATATGTCTGCAAGAGCAAAACAGATCTCGATCTGTATCAGAAGGATTTTGCCCCGGCGCTTCAAAAGGATCACCAGGACCGATATGGATCTCGTGTTGCTGCTTTTCGCACTGTACTCGAAATCGTCCACGAACAAAAAGCACCTTTTGTGGATGTCAATCCCAATTGATTAACCCTGCTCAAAAAACCATTTCTTGTTGTTTTCCTCGTTCTCCTCTTTGATATTGTTGTCGAAATCGATTTCAACATCAAAGGAAGCATCAGGATTGTAAATCCAGTAATTGTCAATTGAAATAGTTACATCAATGGTTGAGCCTGCAGGTATAGCGGGAATCGCACTCTGAACCATGATAGGCTCAAGTAAATCGTCATCTTCATCTTCGTTAATGATCATGGCAACATTGGTTGGTATACTCGCACTAGTTCCATTGTTCCTGATTTTCAAAACCACACTGGTTCCATTGATCGATTCATCGTAATTGATCCAGTTAGTATAAATAACTTCTGCACCGGTCTCATCATTCAGGAGTTCTAAGTCAACGGTGCCCTTAGCATTCGACTGTTGTGGAGCTGTGGGTTGTTTGTAGCATGGATTATTAGTCCAGTATTCTGGTGTCCATTCCAACCGAACCGGTGTATCGTAAAACGAATTTAGTTCCTCTTCTTCACAGGAGGATTGATAGAGCGAAATGTATTCCATGATGGCCAGCACGGCATCTTCCCGCATAAAGTCTTTTTCATAGGCCGCAATACCTACTTCCTCCATTACCAGGTACACAGCACACCAATTGCTTTCCAGGTACAATTGCGCAGCCAGCAGCCCAGTTACATAGGCCGTAGCTTCACTGGTTGGATTGTTATCCAAAGCATGTACAGCACAATTTAAACCTTTTAATGGTTGAAAGTAGTCGCCCATGATCTGCAGGTAAGAAAGGATGACCAGGTCATCATTGCTGATAACACGCGCCGCGGGCCACAGCCCGTATAAATCGACTTCGCGGGGTACAAAGGCGGAGTCTAAAACGGCATGATCAATTGCATATTTCTGCATAAGGTGCTGAATATAGACTTCGGTATTAGCAGTTTCTCCCCAGCCCAGCCCATTGATCAAAGCAACTTTCTGATCTAGAGAAATCGATACATCATCCAAAAATGCGATTTGTTCTTTTGTTAGAGGCAGATTGTAAATCCCTTCTGTCATGCGTCTTTGCATCATAGCCCCAATGATGGGTACATCGTTGTAAGCCATGGCAAAAAATGTGCTTGTAAGCGGTGAGTCTGCACTACTGCACAATGTGATAAGCGCAAAAAACGCGGTGAAAAGCTTTTTCATGAGGTTGTTATTGAACCACAAAGAACGGGTAGATTGTTATTCAACCCATACGGTAAATGCCTTAGAGGCTATGTTTCCTTATTGAAGACTATTTGGCCCGCACTTTTAAAAAGGATACAACGCTTTTTTTGTCGTTCAGAATGAGCTGCAATTTATAAGGTCCTTCTTCCAAAGCGCTTATGTCCAGAAAATACTGATGGAATCCCTGCGGCACATTTTCATCTAAAATTTCCATTACTCTGGAGCCCTTCACATCAAAAACATACAACTCCAAATCTCCGGCGAGCGGGGTTATAAACCGAATAAACATTCGGTCGTCGCCTGGATTGGGGTAGGGTGGAAAGAGTTCCAGCCCAACAGACTCCAGGGGTTTGCAATACTGATTGTCTGTAAGGTTTGTTTCTACCTGCTCCAGAGGCGACGTTTCCGCTGTTATACAAACGTATGGAAATTGCTGCCCTACTGTTTGCAGGTAGGCACTGAATGTATAGATCATGGAAGTTGATCGGGGCAGGTTGCCTTCCCATACTTCAAGAATAGGCGCATCATTGCCTACCTGATAACTCATGATGAGTTTTTCGATGGTGATATTACCGGTATTGATCAATTTGGCTGAGACCTGCTGTCCATAAGGCGTTTCCGTGCATGTTACCAACTCGATCATGACGTCAAGTGTGGGATCAGCAACCGTAATTATTTGTCCAAGGGTATCTGTACAACCTGCATGGTTGATGGCTATAAGTCGCGTATAGAAAGTGCCATTCAGCGAATAGATATGCACTGGATTGATTTCTTCACTATCAAACGTATCTCCGAATATCCAATGAAACTCCGTTGCGTTTTGTGACTCATTGATAAATTGTACTTCGAATGGAGCAAGCCCAATTTCGGGTGAAAACGAATAGTCTGCAACCGGAATATTCCAAACAGGTATCTGTTGCTGAATAGAAGCTGTGCAGCCATATAGCGTGGTTACAGCGAGCTGAACAGTATTGAGACCGTCCTCAGTAAATATGACAACCGGATTTTCCTGGGTGAAATTTTGCCCGCCTACTTCCCAATACCACGACGTGATTTCATCTCCATTGGAAACGGAAGCGTCCTGCAAAACATACTCCTGATTGAGGCAAGCGTTGCTGATAACAAAATCGGCAAGTGGCAAACTGTGTACAACTACTTCTTGTGAAAGTGTGTCCACACAACCATTTGCTGCGACAATGGCAAGTTGCGTTGTATAGGTTCCTTCAGATGAATAAAAATGCGAAGGCTCTGACAAGGTTGAACCCGTGTTGTCGCCAAAATTCCAAATGGTTGTCACCAGCGGACCACTTTGGCTATCATTCGATTCATTGATAAATTGAGTTAGTTCTCCTTCGCAGGTAGGCTCTGAACTGAAACCAGCAAGGGGTGCGGCTTTTATATTGACCGACTGATTGACCTCTGCAGAACATCCCAAATCCGTTGTTACTTCGAGAAGTATATTCTGCAATCCCGGCTGAGAAATATTCGCGGTGATGGTAGAATCGGAATAAAATATTCCTTCAATGAGCCAATTCCAGGCTGTGATATTGCCTTCAGCACTTACTGAATTATCGGTAAACTCAATGGGCAGATTGTTGCACGTTTGATTGGTGGTGTATTGTGGCTGTGGTTTTTGATTGATGTGAATGATCTGCGTAACAGTATTGGTACAGCCTTCTACCGTTTGTGCAGTGAGCGTTATTTCGAAATCGCCTGCAACGGCGAAAGTGTGAGTTATGGTTTCACCTGTGCCACTTTCGCCATCGCCGAAATCCCATGTCCAGCTCTCGATTTCTGATGATGAATTGTTGATGGCCGTGAATTGCGTTGATGCATCTTCACACAGACCAATGGCCGTGAAATTGATCTGGGGTGCCACGCCCACAATGGTGACATCAATGGTATCCCGTGCCACACAATTGAGCGCATTGGTTGCCTGCAGCCAATATTCTCCGGATGAATTGATAATGATGGTTTCTGTTGTTTCATCGGTGTTCCAGAGATATTCGAGGGTTTCATACGTCTGTTGAAATCCGATTGTATTTCCTGCGCATAATTCGATATCAGGCCCCAGACTTGCTTCTTCAGCAAAAGGATCTACTGTTATTTGAAACAGGTCTGTAACCGAACAGCCATTCGTATCGGTCACAGTAAATTCATAGTCTCCCGCAGTTGTAAGATCAATATCCGGAAGGGAACTATTTTGATTCAGCAGAAAGGAATAATCTCCTTCTACAAGTTCTGTGTTCCAGATGAAGTGATCTCCTGCGCAGATTTGGGTATCCGGAATAGCAAGGTTCCCGGGAAAACGAACCTCAATTGTATCCCGCAGAATTCTGCCAAAGGCATCGTTCATTTCCAGCGCATATGTTCCTTCCTGTGAAGCTGCAATGCACGGGTTCGAAGTAGAATTGTTCCAGACATAATTGGTAAAACCCGGCGGTGCGCAAATCAAAGTATCACAAAATCCATATTCTACTTCGATGTCTTCCATCGCGGTAAATGGAGGAGAATATTTTGTGGCGAGGTAATTTTCGACCTGCAAAATTTCTTCGGCGCTTAGTGGATTGCTGTAGATGAGCACTTCTGCCATTTCGCCCCACCACGTTCTTCCAAAAATATTCAATTCCATGGTGAGGTGGCTTGCACTCAGCGGACCTGTAGTTACGAGCGAGGTGATGCAGAATTCGGTAGGGACAACGGTTGTGGGTCCGTCTATGTCTTCGAAATTGAGCCGTGTCTGACCGTTAAATACAGCAGGATCAGAGAAGGCCGGATACCAGAATTCTTTGTTGGGTCCGCGCAAATAGGTGAGTCCGCCACTCCAACCAAGCAAAGGTCTCGAAACAGTTCCGGTAGACCCCGGATTTTCGCGCAATACCCAGAAAACAGTTCTCAGATTGGTGATTTCCGGAAATTGTAGAAAGTCTTCAACTCCGTCGAAACTCACAGAGGGCAAGCCATTAATCGCATCATCGAGCAGTGTCGGACGGATAACATCAAAATCGGAGGTGCAATGCCTGTTGTTTCCACTTTGGTCGTCCCATTGTGCCACAAAATTGCCGTTGAGGGTTATGCCGGTATCCGCTTTCACCCAAAGTTCCAACCCTGCCAAATCTGTGGGTTCAAATTGTGCATGTGTATAAAGACCCGCGAGAAGTGCAGGAAAAAGCAATAGGAATCTTTTCTTTGTGCGCAAGGGGATACTCATCCAGAGGTTCGAAAGTAGCTAGCTTCATGCCTTCTGTGGTAAGTCTGCCTTATCGTTTTCAACATTTAATTTCTTATTTCAGCGTGAAGAGAATCAGGGAGTCTTTCAAAGAAATGTCGGAATTGCTCCGCACAGAAGGCTCTTTTGTTCAGAATAGCGCCTGGATGTTTTCGTCTACGGGCATTTCCATTCTAATACAAATCGTCTTTTTTCTGGTTCTTTCACGTATCTACTCTCCCGCTGTATATGGACTTTTTGGTGTTTTTAATGTCTACCTCGGTGTATTGGGCAATGCGGCATCACTGGGCTATACGCTGGCGTTTGTATTGCCGGAGAAGGAACGGGATTTTGGCATTTTGCTGAGGCTTACGTTGTGGATTACATTGGGAGTCTGTGCCCTTGCAGCGCTTTTCTTTGCCCTTTTTGGCCAACAAACATTGCGGCTTTTTGAGCACGAACAATTGGGTGGATGGGTTCATGCCATTGCTCCTGTGGCGTTTCTGATGGCGGTAGATAAAATTGTTTGCGACTGGGCGATTCGCAACAAGGAGTTCAAACAGCAGATGATCTGGAGCACAAGCACCACGCTTGCAAGCAAAATATTCAATGTTTTTTACGGATTAAAAATTGCGCCAACAGTTGCCGGACTCGTTGTCACCACGGGACTGCAATACATCTTGCGGATTGTTGCATACGCGCGTTTCGGACTGAGTGATTTTGGATTGAGAATGCGCGAAAAGATCACGCGATCTGAGATGAAAAGCATTGCTAAAGAATACAGCGATTATCCGGTGTATATCCATTGGGGAAATGTGATCAATATTTTTTCGAATAACCTTCCTGCTGCCCTTTTGCCTATGCTCGGTTTTACGATGAGTGATGTGGGGTATTACACCAATTCGCTGATAGTGCTCGATATGCCCATTCGATTGCTGGGCGCCGGAATTGCATCGGTGTTTCTGCAGAAGGCAGCGGAACTGGCGCGTGATCGGCGGGAAGAACTCAATACCCACACTTGGCGCCTCTATAAGAATATTCTTCTTGCTTCACTTGTATTTTTGTTCATCGTTGGGTCATTTGGCGAATCCTTGTATGCCTGGGTATTGGGCGAAAATTGGCGCATGGCGGGCAGGGCAGTAGAAGTCCTGGTCTTGTTTTATTTCTTCCGCATGATAGCTTCACCACTTTCTGTTTTGTTCAATGTACTGCGAAGAGAAAAGGAACAATTTATTTTTCAGGTCATTTTAGCCATCGCCAGAATTGCATCGCTCATCGTTGGAGGCTTGTATACCCATGATTTTATCGAGTTGATGTGGATCTATGCCATTGTTAATGCCGTTTTATATTTCATCTATGCCATTCGGATTTTCCAGTTGCTTCAATACAAGGTTGGCAGAATGATCGCACTTACATTAGGCGGATGTGTTGTTGTTTTATTTGCTTCCAATCTTGTGAAGGCGCTTATTATACTTTTGGAGATAGTCGACTAGACAAAATCTGGCTTACATGAATAATAGGCTTCATGGTTGTATAAGAATACACATCGCGCTTATTCCGCAGGAATCTTAATTCCTTCACTTCTTAATGGTGAAATAAAAGCGCAGAATGGGCACTAAAGAATCTTTTGATTATTCGTCGGTCTTGTTAAAAATGGTCATTGGATTAAGGGACAAAACCGCATGAGAAAATCAGCTATTTGTATTTCAAGTTGATTTACGTTTCAGACTGATTTGTTATGCTTTTTGTTCTCATGAATGGCGCAGTGTAAGGTCAAAACCGCATAAGAAAATCAGCTACTTGCAAATCATGATGATTTTTCTTTCAAACTGATTTACTATGCGGTTTAAGCCCAACTAACAAAAATGGGCACGAAGTGCCTGGACTAAACCGCATAAGAAAATCAGCTACTTGCAAATCATGAAGATTTTCCTTTCAAACTGATTTACTATGCGGTTTAAGCCCAACTAACAAAATAGGCACGAAGTGCCTTTTTTGAAAGTTGGGCTAAATGACAAAGGTGTCCGAAGACACCTCTGTACTAGCACTCGCTTTACAGCTGGGTTACTTCCTTCGCCCACTGTAGATCTTTATTTACGGTTGTGAAATATCTCGTTTGACTTTCTGAACGTAAAGATGCATGCACAGTTTCCTTCACACAAATTATTTGCCATCCAAAGA
>JBJXFC010000123.1:0-8874 GCA_046153915.1 Flavobacteriales bacterium | reverse complement strand
CCCATTGTTTCGGCAAATCTTATTTCTGAGATACTTGCTTTAAGCGCTAAATCTTTATTTGGATTGTGGCCTATGCCTATCATCGTAAGTGCCTTCGTTAAAACTACATTTCCATAGTTATTGGTAGAAGGTTGTATCATGAGGGTATCTCCAGTGTCTGCACTATCAATAGCCGCCTGCAAGTAATAAAACTGGCCCGGATTGGCGTTGCTGTTGTTTACAACGTAGATCGTTGCGTAGCCTTCTAAAGTACAAACCGACAAAAACGCCGCAAGAATTGGAAGAATAATGAACTGTTTCATTGGGAATAATGTATTTAATGAAACAAAGAACCATCATTCCTGAAAAGAAATCTATCACTAGATCTCGCTATATCAGCTTTTCGCGAATCGCCTTCCCAACCGCCTCCCCAAGTGAATGGACATGGAGTTTATCGTAAATATTCCTGATGTGGGCATTCACAGTATGATAACTCACTTCGAGGCGAGATGCGATCATTTTATAACTCATTCCATCCACGAGCAAGGCGAGAATTTCCGTTTCGCGCGCCGTTAAATCATAGGTTGGATTATTGGCTGACTTGTATTGATTTTTGAAATAAAGCAACATTCTTTGAGCAAAGGCCCGGGTCATCGGGGCTCCTCCAGCATAGGCATCCCGAATGGCGTCTATGATTTTCTCCGGTGCCGTCTTTTTTAGAATATAGCCGTTCGCACCAGCCTGTATGCTCTCAAATATCTTGTCATCATCTTCAAATACGGTTTGCATGATTACGGCCAATTGGGATACTCCTTGCGAATAGCCGAGACCCCCTGAATACCATCCACGTGTGGCATTTCAATATCCATCAGAACAACATCTGGTGTAGAATCACCGATAGCACGAATTACATCACCGCAATCCTCATAGGCCCCTGCAAATTCCAGATCTTCGTATAAAGATATGAGCATTCTCAGGCTGTCGCGGCGTGATTTATTGTCATCGAAAATAACCACCCGTATTTTCTTCATCCAACTGCAAATATCAATGCTGAAGACCAAACTCCGGATTGATTGCGCTATCACTAATTCTAGCTATATGAAACTCCATCGAAACTGTTGTGCCGCTTGGTCGTGTTGTAACAAAGCTTATTTCCCCATCCATTTCTTTGGCTCGTTGCTGCATATTAACCAGTCCGTTACCTTTGGAAGAAGACGAGTTGACCAAGCCAATACCGTCATCTTTGAATTCCATTTTTAACTTTGCATTCCTTACACTAACACTGATTGTGACACGCCTGGCCCGGCTGTGCTTGGCAATATTGTTCATCGCTTCTTTCGATATGAGATACAGGTTCTTTCGGGCTGTCATACTCATTTGAATATCCCTCTCGGTTTCATTCACGAAATGTAGTTCGATGTCCAACGGCTGTAAAACTTCCAAACCCTGCGACTTTATCCTGTTCATGAGGCTCACCAGCGAATCATTCTTAGGGTTGATACTCCAGACAATATCACTCAAACTATCCATCATATTGCTCGCATTCTGGCTTATCAATGACAACATCTCCGGAACCATGGCAGGCGCATTTTCCATCTTCAGCATGGCTACTTTGCTGTAGATATTGATGCTTGAGAGCGATGCACCCACATCATCATGCAAATCAGATGCGATGCGATTTCGTTCCCCGGCAACAGTCTCCATGCGGGCCTTAAGCGCGTTGAGCTCATTTTCCTTTTGGATACTTTGCAATTCGTCTTTGTGTTTCAACACTGCTATGCGTTGGCGTTGTCGGAATATTTGGAAAGCTATCAATATGATGACGATTAGCAATACAGCCAAAATGCCAAATACTATGGAAATCGTTTTCCTTAAGCTCAATTCCTTTTGCTGAGAGGCATTCAGTTCATCGGCCAACATCAGCTTTTGATTTTTTGCATAATAGTCTTTCAGAATATTTATCCTCTGCGTTTGTTGTTTTCCACTAACCTGTTGTTCCAGTTGATTGAGTTGTTTCAACAGATCACTTCCCCGTTCAACGTTTTGTTGTCTAATGCATTGTTCGATGCACAATTTCAAAAACTGGATACGCGACAAATCGGTATTAAGTGGGTGGCTGTTTTCACTCAGACCAATATTCATCCAATAATACACGCTATCGGCATCACCCAGTGCGCTTGAAACTTTCATCAAAGTGCCACACAGCGACTGGATTACATCGTGATGCGGACTCCCCAAAACCAACCTGAGTCCGGTGTTCGCCTCCTGTTTTGCCTGTGGTATTTTCTGTTTAAGAATGAGGGCTTCTGCAATATTCCATCTTGCCAGTGCAGCTCCTCGCATGCGGCCTCTGCGTTCAGACTCCTCAATCGACGATGTGGAATAATAAATAGCGCTGTCTGGCTCTTCCATTTTCAATAAACACTCACCCATATTGGCCAGAGCATGATATCGAAAGGCGAGCCAGTCATTCGTGTGGTATGGTGATATCAAATCTATGGCCACTCTGAAATGTGGAAGAGCTTCTTCATCACGATTGAGGTTCATTAAAAAGAGGCCAATCAAATTCTCCCCGTTGCCCAAAAGCGCATTTTCATTCAACTGTTTCGCGATTTCAACTCCGCGAAGAGCGCTGTTCAGGCCCTGTTCAAACAAGGCATTGTAATACATAACCTCCGCCTCATAACAATGCAAAAAATACAAATCCTTTTCGTTCAGCGCGTAATCGGTTTGGGAAAATGCAGCGCTCAATACGTACTGAGCACTATCGTAATTGCTATTATTCATATAACTGGTAGCGTGCTGAAGTACCTCATTGATTTCAAAACTAATATCATCTGGATTCTGAGCGCGTACCCCGGTCATAAACGCAAAAACAGACATCACCATGGCGATGCCTGAAAATCCCACCTTAACCCTTTTAAAAAAATTCATAAGCTTGTGAGCAGAAGAATCCGTTTTGAAAATTCCTTTCCTCTGATTGACTTCAAAAGTATAGCTAAATTGAAAACAACATCCCGACTCTGTTAGACAAGCCTTTCCCGGATGGCCTTTCCGACTGCTTCTCCCAGAGAATGGACATGCAGTTTGTCATAGATATTCCGAATATGTGCATTCACGGTATGATAGCTCACTTCGAGGCGAGCAGCTATCATTTTATAACTCATTCCATCAACCAACAAAGAGAGAATTTCTTTTTCGCGCACCGTTAAATCATACGTTGGATTATTGACCGATTTGTATTGATTTTTGAAGTAAAGCAACATCCTTTGAGCGATGGCAGGCGTCATCGGCGCTCCGCCAGCATAGGCATCGCGAATGGCTTCGATGATTTTATCCGGTGGCGTCTTTTTGAGTATATATCCACTTGCCCCGGCACTGATGCTTTCAAAAACCTTGTCATCATCCTCAAAAATAGTTTGCATGATTACTGCGATATCCGGAAATTTCGTTCTTATCAATGTTACACCCTGTATGCCATCCACATTGGGCATCTCAATGTCCATAAGAATCACATGGGGCTTAGTAGTTTCTACAACCTGTAAAACGTTACTGCAGTCCTCAAACGCGCCCGCAAACTCCATGTCGTCGTACAAGGAAATCAGCACTTTCAAACTATCGCGTCTGGAGGCGTTATCATCGAAAACTACAATTCGGATTTTATCCATGGTTTAATTTTGATCGCAAGGTATTTGCCAAATTATCAGTTGCTATCACTAATTCTTGCTAGAGGAATTTCTATGCGCGTGCTCAAGCCTTGTCCAACCTGAGATTCCATTACCAATTTTCCTTTCAATTCATCAACCCTGCTTCGCAAATTTACAAGACCGTTTCCTCCTTTGGAATTTGTGTCTTCAACGCCCCTGCCATTATCCGTAATTAAAATCTGCAGAAAATCTCCACGACTGGCAATTTCAATGTCCGCTCGTTGGGCTTTGCTGTGCTTTGCTATGTTGTTGATGATCTCTTTGAATATGAGATAAATATTCTTTCGCGCATTCATCCCCAACGGATTTTCGGGCAATGTGCCTTTGGAGAAATGCACTTCGATATCCAAAGGCTGCAATACTTCAATAGCATGGATTTTCATGCGGTTTACAAGGCTTTCCAGGTTGTCGTTGCGCGGATTGATACTCCACACAATGTCGCTCATATTGTCCATCATGTCTGTGGCATTGCGACTAATTTGTTCGAGCATCTCAGGCACTTCAGAAGGCGACCGTTTTAGTTTTTCCAATGCCACTTTACTGTATATGTTGATGCTCGAAAGGGATGCGCCTACATCATCGTGCAAATCGCTGCTGATCCTGTTGCGCACAGCCTGCATTTTCACGAGTTGATTGATCCGGTATTTATAAACTGCATACACAATAAGTGCGATCACCAGAATCAGAGTAGTGCGAAACCACCAGGTTGTCCAAAAGGGTGGTTTAATAGAAATTGTTACAAATGCAGGCTCTGTCCAATTGCTTCCATCCATGCGCGACTTCACCAAAAATCTGTAATCTCCTCCAGAAACGTTGGTGTATTGAGCAAAATTGGTTTCTCTGGAAATCACCCAATCCTGATTGACTCCTTCGAGCATGTACGCATATTCAATCCGTTCTTTGTTTAGAAAGGGCAATCCCGAAAATTCAACCGTAAAAAAATTCTGATCGTAATTTAAGTGTATTTGATTTGATTCTGGCAATGAAACCAATTGATCAAAAATCGTAAACCCCGTTATCACCGGCTTCTGAACCGGATTCCAATCGCTTCCATCCCGCAATGCATAAAAATAATTCTTGTGCCAAAACCAATATTCTCCAGATGCTCCGGGTCTTCCGGAAAAAGAAAACAAAGGGATTTCCTGAGTAAAATCATTGTTAATCAAACGCACATTGTTGTTGTCCGTTCGCAGCGCACAAATTCCGGAATTGGTCACTACCAGCAGATTTCCATCATCCAGTTTTTCAATTTGAAATACATAATCTCCTACAAGACCATTTGCCCTGGTGATGTAATCAAACGAATTCTCATTCATGTTCCAAACACCTAAACCGCCACCGTGCGTGCCGATATACATCTTGTTTTTATCAATATACAACTCATCGGCAACACCGTTAAACTTGGGATAATTTGCTGTGGATAGATATGATTCGAAGGCCATGTTGCCTCCATTCCACTTCCAGACTCCTTCTCCTCCATTGAAACCGATGTATAACTCTCCATCACTTTCGGCCATGGACAACAAGCCTGATTTGGGCCAGGAAATTCCAGTCATTTTGTTGCTGGCATGGAATACTACCGATTTGTCCACGGGATTGATGGCTGTAAGATTGCCAAACCAAGTACCAACCCACAATCGATCATCGGAATCCTCGTGAATAAATTGTACAGCGTCTTGATTGAAACTAAACATCGTTGAGTCCTGAAAAGACAAGTATAAGTTCGATTTGTGCGTTTGAGGATCTACCTCATAAACACCATCTGATTTGCCAAACAACAAACGATTATTTTTAACGGAATAATACAGATAATAAATATTTTCGTCTGTAACATAAACTTCACTTTCATCCTTCTGATTGCGGATTATCAAACCTTTTGATGTAGCGAGCCAAATTTCATTGTTGAGTACATGCAAATCGCGAATCACAGCATCCTCTTCTTTCATCCAATGCAATTGCCTTTCCGGCTGATCTCCTCTTCGCACATACAGCCCCTTTCCGGTTGCTATCCACTCAAGATTGAGATCACTGCATATTACATCATTTACTCGCGCATCACCAATTGATCCAGGGTAGCTAAGCGTAAAGGGTTCTTTCCATACGGATCCGTCTACTGTGCTTACGAACATGGCCGGCTGATCCCAATATCCCAGCAGAATGGCGTTTTTAAGATGGGAAAACAGCAATTTGTTGGCCTGTTCTTTCTGATAATCCTTCAGGTTATATGCACGCGTAGCATTCAACTCCGGTTCATGGACATATACATGGGTATCCCTGTTATTATAATACCAAAGTCTGTGCTGCGCATCCAATTGCAGATTCATGATTTCCTTTTCATCGAAGATGCTCCATTTTGCATCACGGGTAGAAGAATAATCTGTTTTTCCTGTATCCGTATGATAAAAATAAATTCCCTCTGCCGTATAAATCCAAAGACCTTTTCTAAAAGAATCATGCAGAATTTTGGTATTGCGAACATTAAATACGGGTAGATTTAAAAATGCCGCATCCACTATTTTAAAAGCCGTGTCTGATGGCGATTTCACAAACAATCCACCTTCCGTTCCACAAAAAACCTTGCCATCTTCTAACACAACTATTTCCAATACCCTGTTTGAACGTGTCAAAGCCATCGAATAAGTTTCTAATCTAAATTGCTGATAGGATTCTTTGGAAGGATCGTAAAGCGTGACTCCTGAGCCATATGTGCCAATCCAAATACTGCCCGCCTGGTCTTCTGTGAGACACAATATCGTATTGCCACAAATTGAGTTTGGATTGGATGGGTCATGGAAGAATTTTCTGAAGCGGTGTCCATCAAAACGATTCAGGCCTTCTGCTGTGCCAATCCAGATGAACCCGCGTGAGTCTTCGAGAAGAGATAAACACGTATTGGAAGAAAGGCCTTCGTTGATGGTGTAGTGGGTGTAAAAATCGACTACGGAGTTGGACGCGTTTTGTGCATGCAACTCCCCACTCAAATAAGACAAAAAAACTCCAAAGAAAAAAGCGCGAAAAGTGGCACTAAAATAGTTTATCGGGATATGATGAGAATATACATTCACTATCGTACCTTGTTAAAATAAAGACATTTAGGAAATTGCATTCCTGGATTTCAGCGCAACCTTGGACGCAAATGAATTTAAATATTTCATAGACGTATCAATGTTTGAGCGGACGTTTTTTTATCATGCCTCCTTTGGTGTCTTTCACACTATTCATTACTACAAAAGCATTGGGATCTATGCGAGAAATTTCGGTATTCAATCGTGTAAGCTCCAGTCGTGTGATCACGGTATAAACAATATCAACTTCAATCGTTTCTCCTTGCTTTCCAAATCCTCGTTTACCGCTGTAAATAGTAACACCTCTTCGCAACTTTTGAATGATCATTTCGCGAATTTCTGCATTGTGTGTCGATACGATGGTAACTCCAATATACTCTTCGATACCCTCAATAACAAAGTCCAGTGTGCGAGACGCTGCGAGATAGGTTATCATTGAATAAAGCGCTTTATCCATTCCAAGAAAATATGCGGCTGTGCCAAAAATGACAATATTGATGAGAATAATGATGTCACCCAAAGTGAGTCCTGTCTTTCTGCTGAGGAAAATAGCCAGAACTTCAGTGCCATCCAAAACCGATCCGCCACGCACAGACAATCCAATACCCGCGCCTAGAAAAAATCCACCAAATACCGCCACGAGCAAATTATCATCTGTAACATTCGGAAAATGAACAAGCGTGACAACGAGCGCCAGACCAGTAATAGCAATGGCTGTTTTAATAGCAAATTGCTTGTTCACCACTACACTTCCCAGCCAGACAAAAGGAATATTGACTACCAAAATAATGGCAGCAAGAGGCCAGCCTGTAAGTTGGGCAATCAGTAGCGAAATCCCTGTCGCACCGCCATCAATAAATTCATTGGTAAGCAAAAACCCTTCGAGACCAAATGCCGCGGAAAAAATACCTAGTGTCATCAACAACCCGTCTTTTATCGTGCGGGCAGAAATAATTTTAAGTTCGCGAAATGCTTTGGCAAGTCGAAAGCCAGAATACTGACTCGCATCCCCTGGCAAAACAGTTCGCATGAGTATTTTTTTCCAGAAATTATTCATTGAAGGCGATCAATGGTGCAAGATATACAATTGCCCATTATCCATCTGAAATGTTCCAGTCAAAAATAAAAACGGCGCCATCAGTACTACTGAAGACGCCGTTTTACCATGAATCTACCCTTCTCTCTTACTTCACATCAATGGATTTCTCCTTTGATTTTGCTTCTTCCGATTTGGGCAGGGTTACTACCAATACTCCGTCGCGTTGTGTTGCAGAAATTTTTTCTACATCCACTTTGCCATTGAGTGCCAGTGTGCGTTCAAAATTTTTCACCGGAAATTCCTGGATACTGAAACTGGGAGATTTCTCTGCCTCAAGTTCTTTTGTTCCGCTGATATAGAGCAAGTCGTCTACTACTTTAATGCTGATGTTTTCTTTGGAAAATCCAGTGGCAAAAACATGCACTTCATAATACTCTTCTTTCTCTTCTACATTCAACGGCACATTGTACTTCGGACGGCGATGTCCCATGAAATGCGGATGACGGTGATAAAACCTGTTTTCAAATGCAGGGCCACAACCCGTTGTGCTTCCTGCTGCGTGATGATATTTATACATAGTGTTTTTTTCTTATTGAATCGTTGCTGTGGAATCACTTCGCATGCATTCTCCCTGATAATGACCATCGGTAGATTGTTGACATCCTTGATGATGCATGTGACGGTGGTGTCTGCGGTAAGGACTTGCCACAACCATCAGGGTGGTGAAAGTGATCACCGCTGCGAGCGATCCTGCTATAAATTTTCTTCGTCTGTTCATGATACCGGGATATTGGGGTTTTGAAATTTCTCAGAAGTTCTGCCTGGATTGTTCCATCCATTGTACATACCGTTTCGGAATTGCCTGTATTCTTCTTCACTCATGGAGCGAATGTTATCGGCCATCGCCAGACGATAGTATTGTCTGCGGCTTCCAAAACGCATCCAGAAAAAGAATCTGAATATCATTCCTACAATCAGCATCGTGAAAAGGATGTTGAGGATAAAAAACGGCATGATAAAAAACAAAGCTCCAATCAGTATGCCTGCCAGAATGGGTTTGAAAATGGATCTGTTCATGTTATTG
>JBJXFC010000117.1:0-5621 GCA_046153915.1 Flavobacteriales bacterium | reverse complement strand
GCGCGGCCTCTCGTTTGCTTACGGAAGATCAGTTGGAACGATTGATCAGTGCAGGACTCAAGGTTATAAGTTGCGGTGCCAATGTGCCTTTTGCCGATAAGCAGATATTCTATGGACCTATTGCAGAACGCGCAGACGAACACCTCAGCGTGATTCCGGATTTTATTGCAAACTGCGGCATGGCGCGTGTTTTTGCATACCTCATGAGTGATGGCGATGTGGATATGTCAGACCAGGGTATTTTCCGCGATACAAGCAATACCATCCGCGAGGCACTTGCCAATATGCACAGCCGGAATAAAAATAAAACGGGTCTTGTGCGCACGGCCTTCGAAATAGCACTCAAGAAGCTCGTATAATTATTATCCATGAGTACTGCTATTCTCATAGTATTCATTGTAGGATATCTGTGCATTGTGGCAGAGCATCCACTGCGCATCGACAAGGCAGCGATTGCCCTGGTAACGGGTGTAGTGTGTTGGGCGCTGTATTCTTTTTCTGATCATACCACAGCAGGGATGATTGCCAATGGTGATTCAACTTCCGCGGAATTCATCGAAGGTCGACTGCTTCACCACCTCCAGGAAATCGCGGGAATTTTATTGTTCCTGATGGGAGCCATGACGGTTGTGGAATTGGTGGATGCGCATGAAGGATTTCGAACCATTACAGATCGCATTAAGACCACCAACAAAGTAAAACTGGTGTGGCTGATAGGCATCATTGCATTTTTCCTGAGCGCAGTATTAGACAATCTCACAACAGCCATTGTGATGATAAGTCTCACCCGCAAACTAATTGAAGATCCAAAAACCAAATGGATGTTTGGTGGTATCATCATCATTGCTGCAAATGCAGGCGGAGCGTGGTCGCCCATCGGTGATGTAACAACTACCATGTTGTGGGTTGGCAAACAAATAACCAGCCTGGAAATAATCAAAGAAGTACTTCTGTGCAGTCTGGTTAGTATGCTTGTTCCTCTTACCATACTTTCATTTAGAATGAAAGGCCATGTAGAACGTCCGGCGCGAAAGGAAGGTGGCGACAAGGATATTTCTTCATTTGAGCGCACCCTTGTTTTTTGCATTGGAATAGGAGGTATGTTGTTTGTGCCGGTATTTAAAACCATCACGCATTTACCCCCTTTTATGGGAATGATGTTTTCACTTGGCATTATCTGGATCGCAACAGAAATTATCCATGGCAAAAAAATCATGGAAGAAAAATCGCGATTCACAGCATTGCAGGCGCTTCGGAAAATAGATATGCCAAGTGTGTTGTTTTTCCTTGGCATTTTGCTGGCTGTTGCGGCTCTAAGCGAAGCCGGTCATCTCATTGCAATGTCGCAGTGGTTGAAGGATTCATTGGGCAATCCTTATCTTATCAATATTTCCATCGGACTGCTTTCGGCGGTGGTCGACAATGTGCCACTCGTTGCAGCCAGCATGAATATGTATGACATTGCACCTGCTATTACGGGTGATGCATGGTTTGATTTATTCATTCAGGATGGCCCTTTCTGGCATTTTCTCGCATACACTGCGGGCACTGGAGGAAGTATTCTCATCATAGGCAGTGCGGCAGGTGTGGCAGTGATGGGCCTTGAAAAAATTACCTTCACCTGGTACCTAAAAAATGTGAGCCTCTGGGCGTTGATTGGGTATCTCGCCGGTGCCGGGGTTTACGTTTTACAACACATAGGCAATCCGTAGAGACGCCGTGCCGTCCATCTCTCGCAAAGACGCCATGCAAGGCTTATCTACGGAGTAATCAACACCCCTTCCTAAATAAGTCCGAACGGGTTGCCGCAATACCCATACAATCTATCCTCATTTTTCGCGTTCAGATGCCAACCTGCATCTTATTGTTAACCCCAATCTGTAAACCACATATTTTATACTATGGACTTATTATTTTTTCTCCAGGATAATGCCGGCAATGCTCTGGAACAACTGGCTAATACTGCAACCAAAACTGCAGATCACGCGCCTGTAGGGCATTTTAGTGTGATCGATCAATTGATCAAAGGATGGTATATCTACGTTCCTCAATTGATCATGAGTGTAATTGCGGTTTACGTGATTATTGAGCGCGCACTTACGGTGAATCGTGCCGATAAAGAAGAGGCAAATTTCATGGCGAAAATCAAAGAATATGTGAGTCAGGGCAAACTCGATAGTGCCAAAAATCTTTGCAGCACTTCACAAACTCCGATTGCGCGCATGATCGAAAAAGGTATCAGCCGCATTGGTCAGAAAAAAGAAGACATCAACAAAGCCATTGAAAATGTTGGTAAACTTGAAGTTGCCAAACTGGATCGCAACGTGAGTATTCTAGCGACAATAAGCGGTATTGCTCCGGTATTTGGATTCCTTGGAACCGTATTCGGCGTAATTATCATCTTTCGTGATATTGCTGAGCTCGGCAGTTTGCAGATAGGTACGGTCTCCGAAGGTCTTTACCTAAAGATGATTTCTTCGGCTGTTGGACTCATCGTATTTATGATTGCCTACATCGGGTACAATACGCTTGTAACACGCATCAACAAAGTGGTCAACAAAATGGAAGCACACGCGGTTGAATTCATGGACATCCTGGATCAACCAACTTCTTCCAATGATTTCTCTAAATAAAATCTGAACCTATGGATTTCGGAAGAAGAAATAAGGTTCATGTCGAACCAGCCATGTCAGCACTGTCTGACATCATCTTCATGTTGTTAATTTTCTTTATCATCGCCAGTACGCTTGCGGTGAATGGAGAACAGGTTGATCTTCCTCAAACGGATACCGGTAAACCATCACAAGCTACTGCTACTCTTACAGTTACGGCAGATTTACGTTTCATGGTAAACGGGTCTGAAGTAGCAAAAGGAGATGTCGAAAAAACGATGAAAGCATTCATGTCTACACAGACGGATAAAAAAGTGGTACTAAATGTGGATAGGACAGTTCCAACTGGCGAAACGGTGGAGTTGTTTTCCATGATGAAAGTTAACAAATGGCAGCCCTTCATCGCCACCAAACCAAAAGAAGAATAACATGAACACAATTCAGATTTTTGATCGCAGATGGTCGCTCTCAGGAACAATTTTGTTTCACATAGCGATTATTGTCCCCTTGTTTTTTATTAAATGCAACAGCACAGGCGGTGGCGGTGGTAACAACGGTCAGGGTCTGGAAGGTTTGATGGCGCTGGATGTTGCCGGATTTGGTGATACAGAATATGGATTTGGTGAAGACTACGTACGCGCAACAGCGGCCGTATTCAACGAACCAACCATTCAGGAAGAGGCTCCTGCCATCACGGATGACACAGCCGAAGATGCACCTTCGGTGACGACAAAGCCAAGTAGTTCGAACGACAAACCGAAGGACAATGCCAAACCGATTAAGCCCAATGAAACACCGGCTCAAAAGCCATCCAATGGACTAAACAACGCACTTGGAGGATTGAAGCCAAGTGGTAGTGGTAATAATAGCGGCAATGGTCAACAAGGAACTCAGGACGGCCAGATTGGTAAAGGTGGTATTATAAATGGAGGTGGCAGCGCCGGAGATGGCGGAGGTGAAGGTGGAGGAAGTGGAACTGGTATTGGTCCGGGTAAGGGCCCTGGAAGCGGCATCGGTCCAGGTGGTGATGGTGGATGGAATCTCAAAGACCGCTCTATTTCGAGGTTTCCATCAATTACGGGTGATTCTCCGGGAGTTGGTACTGTGGTCGTAGATATTTGGGTGGATAGCAATGGCAACGTATCGAAAGCTATTGCAAACTCATCTGACCCCAAAACGACAGCCACGAGTCAGGCTTTGTATACACTGGCTGAGAAAAAAGCCAGGGAAGCTAAATTTAGTTCGAGCGACAAAGCATCACAGAAAGGGTCGATCACATTCGTATTCAAATAATCGATTAAGGAATTACCTTTAGCCCTGGAGTTTCTTCAGGGCTTTTTTTGTGACCTACAAATGCATTTCATTTGCAGCCATGACCTACGAAGAAGTCCTTCAATTCCTCTACGAACAATTGCCCATGTACCATCGCATTGGTCCAGCGGCATACAAGCCCGGATTGGACAATACAATCGCCTTGATGAAGCAGTGCGGCAATCCGGAACTAGGATTAAAATGTGTGCATGTTGCTGGTACGAATGGAAAAGGAAGCACCTCGCACATCATCGCGTCTGTTCTTCAGGAGGCCGGATACAAAACCGGGCTTTACACTTCTCCCCACATGAAGGATTTTAGAGAACGTATAAGAGTCAATGGCGAAATGATTGACAAAGATTCGGTTATTGATTTTGTCTTAAAGAATCGCGAGAAGTGGAATGCGATCTCTCCGTCGTTCTTTGAGATCACTGTAGCATTGGCATTCTCCCATTTTAAAAGAGAAGAAACAGATATAAACGTTATTGAAGTTGGTCTGGGTGGAAGGTTGGACAGCACCAATGTTATTGTTCCCGAAGTATGTGTGATTACCAACATTGGATATGATCACATGAATCTTCTCGGCGATACGATCGAAAAAATTGCTTTCGAAAAGGCCGGAATTATCAAACCTGGAATTCCGGTTGTTGCAGGCAAAATGCGCAGCGAAGCCTATGCCGTCATCAAACCGCGGGCTGACGAAATGCAAGCGGCCTTTCACAACTCCGAGTTTTACAGAGATGAAATTATCCCTGCAAGTGATTTGATAGGTCCGTATCAAATTGAAAACCGAAAAACGGCATACATGGCAATATCTGTCCTCAAGAAAAAAGGCTGGGAAATTTCAGATGAATCCATTCAAAGAGGATTTGCTAACGTTTCAAAAAACACGGGCCTCGCCGGTAGATGGCAGGTTCTAAATGATAAACCACTTGTGATTGCCGATGTGGCCCACAACGAAGATGGACTTACCAGCGTCATGAAGAAAATCCGCACCATTCCACATAAGAAACTGAGAATTGTCCTTGGAATGGTAGAAGACAAAGACATTAGCAAAGCACTTCTTCTCATGCCAAAGGATGCACAGTATTATTTTACAAATGCATCTATTCCGAGAGCTTTGCCATCAGTCAAATTGGAAGAAATAGCCAGGAATTTTGATCTCTTTGGCAATGCTTATACAACAGTTGGAGAAGCTTTTGAAGCTGCAAAGAAAGATGCAGAAAGCAATGATATAGTTCTTGTGACCGGATCAGTATTTGTTGTGGCAGAAATATAATTGTTGATTATCAGTCTGTTGCCGCTTTTGAATGAAACTTACTTGGTGTACAAAGTACACTTTCCTTTATTTGTCATACCAAACACCAGGCACTTTCGACTTTGTGCATCATTTGCCATTGATTTGCATAAAGCACTTCAAGCGCTATAACACATGTGAAAAGCACCTCAACCAGAAACCTCATTTATGATTCAATATCTCAAAACCGATCCCTGGAAAATCGTCGAAGAAGGATTTAAACGCAAACACCATCGTTCGTCTGAAAGTATTTTCAGCATTGGCAATGGTCGCTTTGGACAACGTGCCAATCACGAAGAAAAATTTACAGGGCCCACTCTTCAGGGTAGCTATGTTGCCGGCGTTTATTACCCCGATAAAACACGTGTGGGTTGGTGGAAGAACGGGTACCCCGAGTACTT
>JBJXFC010000062.1:0-24296 GCA_046153915.1 Flavobacteriales bacterium | reverse complement strand
CTTTTTGAGAATTTCATTCACAAAATCGAGCACCACATTCTCAAAACGATAAACTTTTTTGCGGGTTTCCAGAAAACGCTGAGTGCTTCTCAAAGCATAGGGAAGCAAACTCTTATTGCCTAGTTCCAGATGTATGATCAGGTTCATGATCTGAGCCATGCAATGGATGTCGCGTGTTTTGTCAATTTCTACATTGTTTAGCAGTTGATTGACCCACTTGAGGGACTCATGGTATTTCTCGAGTCCAAAAAGAACAACGGCAATGTTGAAATAGAAATGGGCTTTGCGCACGGAACTCAACTTGCCTTCGTATTTCACCAATCCTTCTTCAATCGAAGGAATTAAATCATAGCCTTTTTCAAATTCACCACTTTGTGCATAAAGTGTCAATTCGGTGCTTTTCGCCAGCGCAAAAAGGCGGATGTCCAGATCATCACTTTTTTGAATTTCCAATTTCTGTGGCAGTTTGCGGAGTTTGTCTACATTCTTCAAGGCTTCATTCCATTTGCCAAGGCGCATGCCTACATAAATGGTATTGGTGAGCACACTGATATAGATATTTGGTTCTTCACTGAAAAGATGTGGTTTTTTATCTATGAGTTTCAGGTTTTCTTCCAGATAGGGATGGCAGGCGGTGTAATCTCCAATGGCGAAATAATAAGCGCTGTGAATGTGATTGAGAAGATAGCTGTTTTCGGTACTGCTTTGTTTGCCCTGAAGTCTGCCGGTGGCATCGTCGATAATTTTCTTCAACTGATCCAATTCGCTGGCATTGCGCACTTTTCCCTGCTGATAGAGATGGGTGAAGATGCGGCTTTTGATATTCCACAATTCGTTGAAAGAATTGAGCGTTGTCATCAATTCGCGGTCTTCTTTGAGCATGTCGTTGAGGGCTTTTTCGCCTCCCAATTCCTCGTAGTTGTCCTTCTCGTAAATGCGCTTTTCCCACTTCGAAATGTCGGCGAGAATGGTCAGCTTTTCGTGCTTTTCGGCCACTTTTCTGGCACTATGCAGGAGCTTTAGGCTCTGATCATACAGCGATTTATGGTACAGAATTTCGACAGCATGCAGTTGCCTTTGGAGTTGTGCTTCAACGCTGCTGTTGCTGTGAAATGAATCGAGGCTTTTCAGGATTGCCGCGTACAACCTGTTTTTGGATATTGAAAACCGATTGATGAATGTTTTGTCCTTAAATTTTTTCAGCAATTTGACCTCATCATACTCATCCTGCTTGTCGATGGCGTCGAATAGAACAAGGTAATTGTTGTTTTCGCCAATTACATGACGGGAAGAGAAAACCTTGAAATAACGTTTCTCTGGTTTGCTCATGCTTTTGATGAGTCTGTGGAGATTATCCGATACAACGTTGCTCATTTGGGTCTAGATTTTGAGTTGAGAGCTCGCTTAAAATTCCATCTAACAGTTTTTTGCGGGTCTTTTTTGTTCATACTGCGTTGAAATTTCCTCAAATAGGTGCCGCTATTCTTTGAAATTTCGCCTTGTCTGAATAAAAAATCCATTCGCAAAAAGTCAGTTCCTGGAATCCTAAACAAGCTCTTAGAGCTGAAATAATTAATTCGAATATCAAACAGGATTTGTGGCCTTAGAAATGGAATGAATGAACGGCTGCAGATTAACCTTTTTCGGTTCTGATTTGACCTTTTCCGGTTTGAACTGTCAAAGTCGGACGCGTGATTTTAAGGGAATTTGGAACGATCCTTTCTGAAAAGCATGACGTCATTGCCTCTATACAACACAGTTACAGTTGAGTCATTGGCTCTTTTTTCGATGTCCGCCATGTAGTTTTCTCCGGTAGAGGGGTAAGATGCAAAGGAATGCGTAATCAGCATGATGTATTCTGCACGCTCCTCAATCGGGTAATGATAGATGGAATCGCGAAATGCAAAATGAGGTGCGAGTTGTGAACTGCAACTCAAACGCGCATTTTCTGGCAATAAAGCACGGCATTTTTCAACTTCACCAGCGCTGATGGCCGGTGTATAGTGATTCTTAGAGAAGACATCCGTTCGCTCATTGTGAGGTATTGCTACTTTGTAGTTGTAATAAGCGGCGCTGTGGCAGGAAATAGCGACTAGTAAATAGCGGGCAATATCTGATTTTGCGGAGGCCAGAGTTGCAACAAGAGCCAAGGATGCAATGGGTGCAAATTCAATGGAGTATTGACCGTGAATTCCCCACAACTGATCATAACCCGATAAAAATTTTTGCGCAATCAAAGGCAATAACATGATGAGAATCCAGGGACGCCAGAAAATAAAGATCAGGCCTGAAACAAACATCATAAACAAAGTTGCAGTCTTAGGTAGACATGGATTGCCCAATTCATCGAGGTAGAATAATTTGAATATCTCGAGCGGATTTGAAATAAAATGCCATACTACTTCTTTCATATCCGGACTAATATGTCCGAAGAATTGCGTGAGATTGTGATGTTGCCCTTGAGAATAGGAAGGAATGACTTTGAATACAAGCATGTAAAAAACAATGCCGCTTAAGGCCATCATTGAGATATAGAATCGGTGGTGCCCTAACTTCAAATGCATGGTCCGAATCCAGAAAGCAGCAAAAATGAAAAAGAGCCAAAAGCCCATGTTTTCTTTTGTGAGTAGAATAATACAAGCAATCAAAATGGCCTTGCTTCGATCTTGTTTCAACAGAAAAAAGTACAGAGCGGGAAACATGCAGGCAGCCAGAACATTGGTATGGAAGTCAAAGGCAAGTGCAGAAGTTATTCCCCACATCACAAGGAAAAACAGACTTGATCCCGTTGCGATATACTTATTGAGTTGGTAAAAAAGTGCTATTCGGTAAATAAAAATAGCAGCGAAGAGCAGTCCCGCGATCTGCACAATCAGCAAGGTATAAGATCCAAAAATGAACCGAAGCGGCGAAAAAAGGATCAGGATTGGCGCCCAGTGATCGGCAAGCATCGGCATCGGTTCCTTTAGTCCAAGTGTAAGTTCCGGAAGTCTGAAATGACTGTATTGGAACATTTCATTGCTGAACATTCCCAGATCCAGGGCATAGGTGCGAAAACATTGATGATTGACGAGTGAAATAAGCCCAAAATGGATGGCAAAAAGCAGCAAAAGCAGCAGTAAGAGATAGTGTTTAAAGAAAATACTTTTTAAGGCTGCGAGCAATGGACTTGAATTCTTGTGGTCAAAAATATTCCAAATCGGGCCTTGCGTTGGTGATTTTTAATCAATGTATCTGAGGGTCGCGAATTGCTGACTTGTATACTATTTTTACAGCGCTGGCGTTAGAAGGGCGCTTTTATCCTTGTGCAACCTATGAGATATTTCATTTTAGTTTATATAGTTCTGGTGTTGAGTGTTTTATCAGTTAACGCCCAATTTAGCATTGGTACCTGGCGCGATCACCTGCCATATGGTAAATGCGTCGATTTGTGCAGTGCAGGCGAAAAAATATTTTGTGCCACGCCCTATTCTGTTTTTGTCCATACCCCGTCAACCGGCGAAAATTTCCGGATTTCAAAAGTGAATTATCTGAGTGATGTGGGGATAATTGCCATGGAATATGATCCCTCCAGTGGATTCGTCGTTGTGGGGTATTCCAATGGAAATGTTGATCTGATAAAAGAAGATCAGGGAATCAATATCCCGGATATTAAATTCTCCAGCATCATTGGTGACAAAGCGGTTTACGATATCCTGCCATACGGAAATCGTGTTTACCTCAGCACTGGATTCGGAATCGTAGTGCTGGACATGGTCAAACTCGAAGTAAAAGAAACCTATTTTATCGGACCCAATGGAGGCCCTATTAAGGTCCACGATGTGGCGATTTATGAAGAGACTATTTATGCTCTAACAGAAACAGGTGTGCTAAAAGCCAATGTGAACAATACGTTTCTCGCCAATTTTCAGAATTGGCAGGCGTTTACGGATGTGCCAACTGGCAATTCTCCCGTACATATTGAGTTTTATGATGGCGCATTGTATTTGGGCCTTCCCGGCGAAACCAATGATATTGTATACAAAAAAACCTTTCCTGATGGCGTTTGGGAGGAATTTGCGAATTATCCCAATTTCAGGGTCAACGAACTTTGGACCAGAGGTGATTGGTTTTCTGTTTCCGGAAATTACGCATACCTGATGTATCAAAAGCCATGGGGAATGGTTGTGAATGGAATACAGCATGCAGGAGGTAACGTAAATGCCAACAATGCCATTGCAGTGGAGAGTTCGTATGTGTGGTGCGCAGATAATTTTCGCGGATTACTTCGCGAAGATCGGGGAGAAATCGAAACCGTTGTGAAACCTCAAGGACCTGCTAGTGCCGATTCCAGAAGAATTGGAGCTTTTAACAACAATGTTTGGATTGCCCATGGTGGTGTCAACGCTTCGTGGGGAAATAACTGGAATCAGCCGGGAATTTCCGGATTTGTAAATGACAATTGGGTTGTCCTAAGTCCGGATGCTTCCAATTGGACCAATCACAACGATATTCAGGGTCTGGTGGATGTGATGGATGTGGCGGTTGATCCTCTCGATAATAATCGCATACTAATGGGCTCATGGGAAGAGGGTCTTGTGGAAGGATATGCCAATGGAAGTCCTGGTGAGGTGCGCAATGGTGATGGTACCAATGGATTAACAACCGATGTGCTGGAGTGGATTGACGGTTATACTGCAGTTGGCGGTGTAGCTTTTGATATCAATGGAATTGCCTGGTGCACCAACAGTTATACTACCGAAGGCATTCATGCAATGGATCGGTCGGGGAATTTTTATGATTTTAATTTTAATGCTGTTTTGACTGCTGATGATAAAATAGCAGATCTGATCATTACCAAGAATGGAATTGTATGGGCGAATGTGATAAACAAAGGACTTCTCGCACTGAACACCAATGGAACACTGGGTGTGATGAGCGATGATAACTACAAATTGCTGACGGATGAAGAAGGGGAAGGTGGATTGCCTTCACGTGATGTTTTGTGTATGGAAGAAGACCTGGATGGAGAAGTGTGGGTTGGCACCTCACAAGGTCTTGGCATTTTTTACAATCAGGATGCCATCTTTACAGAAGAGGGTTTTGATGCCGAACCCATACTCATCACGCAAGATGGCAACGTGCAAGAGCTTCTTGGAACCGAAACCATAACGTGTATAGAGATCGATGGAAGCAATCGAAAATGGATAGGCACACAGAACAGCGGCGTTTTTCTTTTTAGTGATGATGGACTGCAGCAGATATTCCATTTCACAACAGACAACAGTCCGATTTTTTCGAATACCATCTATGATATTGGAATCAATCACAGCAATGGCGAAGTTTTTATTGCAACCGAAAGAGGTGTGATTGGCTTTTTTTCAACAGCAACGAATTTTGATCCTGAAATGGCCAATGTTCGGGTATTTCCAAATCCGGTGCGACCTGATTATACAGGTAATATCACCATTGACGGACTTGCCTACAACACAAGCGTGAAGGTTACCGATATTCAGGGAAACCTCGTTTTTGAAACCGAGAGTGAGGGTGGTCGCGCGGTGTGGGATGGCAAAACATTCGGCGGTGAAACACTCACTTCCGGTGTTTATCTCGTTTATGTTACAACACCCGATGGCAGCGCTGATGATGTGAAACAAATCACGATCATTCGTTAAAAGTAAATAGTCTGTTTGCTCTATTCTTCAACCAATGAATGGTCCGAATGGGCTGATTTTATTCGGTTATTATTTATGGAAGCTCGGTTCAAATCATTCGGTGCTACGGTCTTTCCTTTTTTTGAATTGCGTATGAGATAGTCCAATCAATTTGAATTGGAAGAAAAATGAGTAGTTAAGAGTTCGGTTATCCGATTTAGTTGTCTTTGCATTTATCATTGCCGATGGGATTGTGTTCTGCCAGTCTACCTGAAAATAGTACAACTCAAAAACGCAGTATTGACGTTTTGTGAAATCGAAATGAATATTTGGAATGATAGAAAAAATTAAATCTGCATATAAATTTATTTCAGGCAGGTATCAAACTATTCACCTGGAATATAAAACGGATGTAAGACCCCGATATGGTTATGGTAAACCTCCTCATCCAATGCTCTATGACACCATCAATTCAAACAGGCAATTGTATGGTGATCTACTCAGGGAAATTTTAACTCTCAAGGACCTTGTTCTTCAAATTGATGTTGTCGACGAGGCAAATCGGGAACAACCAATACCTCATTGGAATAACGGGTTTTTGCCCGGTCTGGATATTTTGGGAATTATCGGAATGTTTCATCACTATAAGCCACAACGGTATGTGGAAGTAGGTTCTGGCAATTCTACCAAAGTGGCAAGATGGGCAGCCAATCAATTGGGGTTGAAAGTTGAAATCACTTCCATTGATCCTTTTCCCCGCGCAGATATTACAGATATTTCAGATGTTGTAATCAGAAAACCCCTGGAAGATGTGGACATGACTCAAATTCTGAAAGGCCTTTCTCCAAATGATATTTTGTTCATCGATAACTCGCACAGATCTTTACCCAATTCGGATGTTACAGTTACTTTTTTGGATGTTTTTCCAAATGTTCCGAAGGGAGTTGTAATCCACATTCACGATATTTATTTGCCCTATGATTATCCGCAATTCATGTGCGATAGATTTTACAATGAGCAGTATTTGCTTGCTGTCTTGTTGATGGGAAATCGAGAACAATACAGCACGATTTTGCCTAATTTTTTTATCAGCGAGGACCCTGAACTTTCTTTGATTTTAAATGAAATCTGGAATCAGGATAAGATGAAAGATGTGGAAAGACATGGTGGTTCCTTCTGGCTGCAAAAGAATAAATAAAATGCCCATTGAAAGAAATCATCGCCAGACAGTTTGCCAAAAGTTTTTTTAGTCCATGGTTTCTGTTGCTATTTGTCTTTGTGGCATATTGGCAACTGGGACCCGGTGATGGCATCCTGCGGTGGGACGGTCCTCATTGCTTTCTGGCATGGCGATACAATGTAACAGAGTTGATTCGATCGGGTCAACTGCCCTTGTGGTCTACCTGGCAACATTTGGGTTTCCCGCTGTATGGAGATCCCGAAACAGGTGCGTGGTATCCGATTCTATGGATCATGGCGCCCTTCAGAAGTTATGATTTTTATTCGCTGCATTTCGAATGGCTGTTGCACGCTTTTATAGGTGCGTGCGGAGTTTATTATCTCGTCAAATCACTTACCTCGGACAACGTGTTGAGCACTGTTGCCGGTGTTTGTTTTGCCGGATGCGGTGTTTTTGTGAGCAATGCACAGAATTTCGGATTCCTCATTGGCCTCGCGTGGGCGCCTTGGGTGCTCCACTATTTTCGATTGGTATTTACAACATGGAACTATAAATCTGCCGTGATGTTTGCCTTGGTATTTTGGATGATGTTTACGGGTAGTTATCCTGCTATCACCTTTATGCTCGTCTATTCGCTCATTGCAGCATCCTTGTATTTTATAATTCGTAACGACTTCTTCAAACAAAAGGAACTGTTTTTGCCACGGCTCAAAATACTTTCTTTGATGATCGTGCTTTCTGTAGGCCTTTGTACTGTGCACCTTGTTTCTATTCTCGAATGTTTGCCGGAAATGACACGCTCAAGTGGTTTGAGTGTAGAGAAATTGCTGGAGAATTCATTTACGCCTCAGGCTTTGGTTTCATTCATAACGCCCTTTGCGGTGGGTACAAATCAGAATGGGTTTTGGGGAAGCGATTTTTCCATGATCAATGCTTATGCGGGATTGCTGACACTTCTCCTTATGGCTATCTGGTTATTTACGAAAGGAAAGACACGCGCTGAATGGTGGATGATGAGCGGATTTGTTTTTCTTATGATTGCCGCCATGGGTCAACTATTTCCCTTGAGACTTTGGTTGGCAGAGCTTCCGGGATTAGGTGTTTTTCGCCATCCTTCTATATTTCGTTTTCTTGCAATTATGATCCTGGTTGTTTTTGCTTTTACTTTCTTGAAAAGACTTTGGGCAATCACTTCCAAAAAGTCAGTTGCAATCGGTTCATCCATTATTGGACTCATTCTCCTTGCCCTGATTGCCTTTAGTTTTCCTAAAGGTGAATTAAACCTGAGTGCCATTTGGAGTTATTGGAAAAACAGTGGCGAGCAATCAGCATTGAGTGTGAGCAACCGAATTCTATTTCATGGCATGTTACAATTGCTGTTTTTGATTGGAATGAGCATCGGATTGCTCAGAAAATGGAAGTATGCGTTGCTCATCTTATCGTGTATCGACGTTTTTGTAGCAGTGCAATTAAATTGTCAGGAGACTGTTGTTTATCCGTATTCATTTGATAAAGCCCAGCGAAGATTAAATGCGGTGGAGTCGGGAAGGGGAACATATGATGGAGAAGATATCGGAAACATTCTTTCAGACCGTGACACACTTGGAATAGAAGTCCTCATAGAAAACGAGCATATCTTTTTGCATAGACCGGCCTGCGATGGATACAACAGTTTTATCCTGCGTGGTTATAAAGCTCTGGAGCACGATTCATTGCTCTGGGAAAAATTGGACCATCCTCTGATGTATTGTGAGGATAGCAGTGAAGTCAATTCTTTCCTTATTAAGGGCAATGCAATCGAAGCCAACCTTAGTAATCAAGGCGGATCAACTTGCATTCTGTTACAGAATTTTATGTCGGGCTGGAAATGTGTGGTGGATGGCATTCCCACGGAGGTCTCTCGCTTTGACCATACTTTTTGTGCGGCAGAAATTCCGCCTGGTGCCCGACATGTCGTTTTTCGATACCATTCCAATTTTGCAGTTGCAGGATTAGTAGTTACGCTGTTTTCTTTCCTGATTTGCCTCTGGTTTTTGTTCAAAAGGCCCGCCCCAAAAATTAACATACAATAAGTGATTGTGTAAGCGTGGAAGGTTGAATCGTTTTAGATTCGTGGCCTTAATAATCACCATAAATTTCAATCACATGATACGCAAAGCAACGGCAGTATGGAACGGTTCTGGCAAAGAAGGCACCGGACATTTGACAACTCAAAGCACCATACTCAATCAAACTCAATATTCTTTCAACTCACGTTTTGAGGAAGGTATTGGCACAAATCCAGAAGAATTGGTGGCGGCTGCTCATTCAGGATGTTTCTCGATGAAGCTGAGTTTTGTTTTGAATGAAGCCGGATTTGTACCTGATGAACTAAATACACAATGCCATATCACTTTTGAAAATGGCGCCATTACTAAATCACACCTTGTACTTGAGGCTAAAATCAATGGCATCGATGAAGCCACCCTGGCGAAGTGTGTGAAGGAAGCAGAACTAAATTGCCCGATCAGCAAATTGTTGAATACAGCCATTTCGGTTGAGTATAAGCTCGTTTAAAATGAAAATTGCAATTATCGGTACAGGCAATATTGGAGGGACATTGGCCCGAAAGTGGCATTCGGCGGGCCATTCAATAATACTTGGAGCTAGAAATAAAGATACTTTCAAAGGTAAAGAATTGCTTGATCTGGATGGTGTTCAGGTTGCAACTATACCTGATGCTGTTCAGAAGTCGGATGTGATTTTGCTTGCCACTCCGGCACCTTTGGCTTCAGAAATTGCACAGTCGCTGGGTGATACTACGGGTAAGATTATTATTGATGCCATGAATGTTGTAATGGGCAAAGGTCCAGATGGTTTTACGAATTCAGCTGAAGCCATTCTCGCCAATAAACTTACAAGGGATGTTGTAAAATGTTTTAATACAACAGGATTCAACAATATTGAGAATCCGGTTTACGGCGAAGAGGTCATCGAAATGTACATGGCTGGAGACAGTGCCCGCGGTAAGGAAGTGGCTCATCAACTAGCTTTGGATGCAGGCTTTTCTGAATGCATCGACGTAGGAGGGAATAATCGATTTGAGCTTATGGAGCAATTTGCATTTTTCTGGATCAACCTGGCCATGATGCAGGGCCATGGACGAAATATTGCTTTTAAGCTCTTAAAACGAGATTAGTTGTTATCGGCTTTTTTGATCAGGTCTTTTACCTGACCCATAATTTCGGGGAGTTTCATAAAGCCCACATACGATTTTTTGTAGTCCATAATTCCGAAGGCTGGAGAGCCCTGCACAATGGTGTTTGGTTCTGTGATGTCTTTTCCAACACCACTTTGAGCCGCAATTTTGGTTCCATCTGCAATTTTGAGATGGCCAATGATGCCAACCTGTCCACCAATCATACAATTTTTACCGATATGCGTTGAACCAGCGATACCGGTTTGTGCGGCTATAACGGTATTCTCACCAATTTCAACGTTGTGGGCAATCTGGATGAGGTTATCAAGTTTTACACCTTTGCGAATGATGGTGCTGCCAAGTGTTGCACGGTCGATGGTCGTATTGCTTCCCACTTCTACATGGTCTTCCAGAATCACATTTCCAATTTGAGGGACTTTGCTGTAGTTATTTTCGGAATTGGGAGCAAAACCAAAACCATCGCTGCCTATTATCACGCCGCTGTGAAGGGTGCAATTCTGACCAATTACACAATCAGCATAAATCTTAACTCCTGCAAAAAGTGTTGTGCCATTGCCGATATGAACATTTTCACCTACATAAGCACCGGGATAAATTTTAACCTCGGAACCAATGATGGCATTTTCTCCAATGTAACTAAACGCACCGATATATACATTCTCGCCCACTCTGGCTGACGATGCAATGCTCGTTTGAGAATCAATGACAGCCTTTGGTTGACGAAACTGATTGTAAGCTTCGAGCAATTTGGCAAAACTTCCATAGGCATCTGCTACACGAATGAGAGTGAGGGTAGAAGGCAATTTCTGCTCTGCCACAAATTCATTTGAAACAATGGCGATACTTGCCTCGGTGGTATAGATGTATTCCTGGTATTTCGGATTTGCCAGGAATGTCAATGTGCCTGGTTTTCCTTCTTCAATCTTCGATAGATTGTTGACCGTGGATTCAGCGTTTCCTTCAATGGTTCCGCCTAGCATACCAGCTATTTGAGAGGCTGTAAATTGCATTTTGTTGAATTTATTATTTACTTCAACTGTGACTCCGATCATGAATAAAACCGAAATGACAAGTTTTTCATGGCTGTTATTGGCAATGGATGGCTGTGATTGACCTGGCTAAAAGTAAGTCTGTTACAATTACCGTCGGAATATCACTACATGCAATCGCTTCTTAAATTCCATCTCTAAAAAAAGCGAATATATTGAATTGAATTTGAATTACTGAGAACCGGAAGCAGATGTTTGAACACCAAAGTATTTATCCATCCAAATCAATCGAAGGTTAAGCCAGTCTTTCATCTTCGCGATTTCTTCCTGATGTGTGGGAGGCACATTGTGATAAGTATTGAGTGTTTTTTGACCCAGAACAGGGAACCTCAAAAAATTGCGGTCAATGGCTTCTTTACCTATGCAATTCACCAGAGAGTCTATTTTGTGATGAAGTGTTTGTTGACTCCAAATAGATGATCGCAGCTCTTTGTATCGGGAACTCATGAATGCCATAAATGCGGGATTTTCAAATTGATTTGCAAAAAAATCAGGTATAGACTTATCTGTTGGATAGATCCAGGATTCTGGAGAATCGCCTCGCAGGATGTTGGAACTGCCCACGCTGAGGTCGAAGTCCCAAACTGGTCCAAAATGAATTCGGTCATCTTTTAAAATATCGTCTTTATAAAGCCAGGTACTCACCTTGTAGGCATCCACGTTTTTTACCATTTCCTGCACGAGGATGAAGTCGGCGAGTGACCTTATATCAATCGATTCTTGATGTGCCATGGGATCTTCCAAATCTCTGCAGAATTTTTCGAGACGTGATTTTGTTTGAAGACGATACGCTTCCGTTTTTTTCAGGTCAGGTAAATCGGACAGGATGAAAAAATGTTCATTGACCTGAATAATATCGTCGTTCTCTTTTCTTCTATTTAATTGAACAAGAAAGGCGTTGGCGCTGGATGTGTCGATAGCCAGATTGAGACGTGATTTGTTTACCTCTATTTTTTCCATGATCAGGTATACACCCTGGTAATTTCCATTGAGGATAAGTTCGACATAGCGCGATTGCGGAGCCCAATAACCCATTTCTTTCCAAAGGGAATAGACGAGCGCGTTTCGGATAAGAGATGGATCGACATAAGGCCCTTGCAGTATCCAACGGCGAGAAGGATTTAGACCGAGAGGAGTGATTTTTTCTTTTTTGGTGCTATCACCAGCAATGGTGAAAGTATATTGTTTTTTATCGAAGCTTGTTGACGAAAATCCGCGCACCTCTATCCGGACATCTCTGGTGAATGCTTCGCAATTCTCCTCGTCGTTGCAGGTAAGTGAAAATGTAGCTTTCACCTTGGGTTCATTTGGAATGGAATAATTTTCGGAATTGATTATGATTGTCGGAAGTTTGGGATCATGGTAGAAACTGGATGAAAAGGTGGGGGAATGTTTGTTGATAGCATCACCTTCGACATTTCCATAGAGCGCAAAATTACCTGCATCGAATCCTTTTATGTTTTTTCCTTTGATGCGCAAGGAAAATGTGTTTTGTCCTTTTTGCCAGGCCGCCTTGAATTGCATGGGTTCTATCACGTAGGGTCTAAGCATTGAATCGCATGGATAAATGGCTATGCTATCGACATTGAAAGATGATGGCCAGGTTGTATTGGACTCACATTTAATGAGTGTTTTGTTGTTAAGTTGAAGCTCAAATACTAACAGATCCGGAGCCATCAGGCAAAGTTTTTTGAACTGATATGTTGACGTATCATGAACCTGCATCGTCCAGGATCCTCCGTTGCAATAAGGATGAGGAAGTTCCAGGGTGTCGCCCATGTTTGAGGGCAGATTGGAAGTCCATTCGTTTAAAGGTTTTCCAATTCTTATCCAGGAAGTTTTTGAACTTTTATCACAAGAATTTAGGAGCGTAGTAAGGGAAAATACAAAGCAAATGAATATCAGATGCATTATGTATTTAGCACATTTCATTACACCTGGTAGGTTTGAAATTTCGCACCCAATTGTTTGAGTGAGTCAAAAAATTCCGGAAAGGATTTATTGACGGATTCGGCGCCTTTGATAGTCATTTTATCTCCACCAAGCCCTAGAAGTGTTGCTGCCATGGCGATGCGGTGATCGTTGTGTGAGTTGATAACCGCAGGTCTAATTGAACCTGGGTAAATTTTGAGTTCATTGTCGCGAATGGCAATACGCACATTGGCTTTGCCGAATTCTTCCTGCAAGGCTTTGGCCCTGTTGCTTTCTTTGTGGATTAATCGGTTTGCGCCGCGGATAGTAGAAACTCCATTGGCAAAAGCCGCAAGCGCTGTAGCGGGAGGGATGAGATCAGGACAGTTTGTAGCATCGAATTCGAAAGCTTGAATTTCTCCACTTGAAATATGGAAATTTCTTCCCTTTTGGCTATATGGAATACCCGCCAGTCGGATGACTTCGAGAATGGATGCATCTGCCTGCGTGATAGTTTGATCCAGGTTTTCGATTATCACTTCATCGTCTTCTGCGCAGATGGCTGCTGCCACAATTAGAAAGGCTGCGCTACTCCAATCGCCCGGCACAGTGCAGTTTTGAGGAAGATACAACTGATTGCCCCGAATCTTAAATTCTTCCCATCCTTTGTGCTTCACCACTACACCAAATTGCGCCATGATTTCCAGGGTCATTTCAATGTATGGAATACTTGTTAGACTCTTCACATTGATGATAGAATCCCCATGTGCTTTTGGAAGTGCAAATAACAAACCGGTGAGATATTGTGAGGAGATGGATCCATCTACATCTACTGTACCTCCCAGCAATGGTCCCTTTACCCTAAGTGGAAGCAATCCATTTGTAGTTTCGCATGATGCTCCAAGGGCGGGAAGTTGGATGTCAAAATCTCCAAACGGTCTTTTTAGCAATGTTCCTTCGCCAGTAATCTCAATCCAATCGTTATGCAAAGCGGCAATCGGTGTAAACATTCTCGAAGAGAGACCTGATTCGCCGCAATTGATTTCGTTTTTTGGATTTCGAATGTTCGCCTGAAAAGCGTTCGGAAAACCTCCTCTTATAAGAATCTGGTTTTTCTTTTGCGTTACAATAGCACCAAGATTTTGTGCAATGGATAGTGCAGCCAAACAATCGTTGCTGGAAGGGTATTCATTGATCGTGGTATCTCCCCGCGATAGAAGCGCGCATGCCATCATACGTTGAGCAATGCTCTTACTACCCGGTGCTGTTATTTTACCTTTTACGATGGAAGGATAAACTTCAACTCTCATTTGCGTCCGAGGTAGATGCTGGCTATACCGCCTGTCAAAGAAATGCAATGCACGTCGCGGTAACCCACCTTATTCATAACTGCTAAAAATGCATCTCCCGAAGGAAAAGCCTGAACACTTTCAGGAAGATAGGAATAAGCGCGGTGGTCTTTGGATACAAGTTTACCTACGCCGGGCATTATACGTTTGAAGTAAAACCCAAAAAACTGTTTCATGGGAAATTTGGTAGGTTGCGAAAATTCGAGGACAATTCCCAATGAACCGGGCTTCAGCACTCTCAGCATTTCACTCAATCCTTTTTCGAGATTCTGGAAATTGCGCACACCGAATGCTACTGTGAATCCATCAAAGGTATTCGCATCGAAAGGCAGGTTTTCGGAATCCCCTAATTTGAGTTCAATGAGTGAACTTAGATCGCGTGCTTCAATTTTTTTGCGGCCCACTTCGAGCATTCCTGCGCTGATATCAACACCAATAATTTTATCTGCTCCCAATTTCATTCTTGCGGCTTCCAAGGCAAAATCGCCTGTTCCTGTTGCAACATCCAGCACAATTTTGGGATGTTCTTTTTTCAGAATACGAATTGCCTTTTTGCGCCAAAGAACATCAATGCCCAGTGAAAAAAAGTGATTGAGGAAATCGTAGCTATGCGCAATGTTGTCGAACATCTCGGCCACCTGTTCTTTCTTTTCGCCTTCGGCCGTGTATGGTTTTACTGTTGTCAATGAGTTGTATATATGGCTTTAAAACATGGAAATCACACTTCGGTTCATAGAAGTGATTTGGATTTGTATACTTCGTTTTTGCCGTTTTTGTGGAGTGAGTAGGTAAAGCCAGGATGAATGGCGTATGCACCGATTTCGCCGGCTTTGTTCACCGCAATAAATCCCACCTGGATTTCTTTGTAGTTTGAAATTTTACTTTGAATGCGTTTAATGGCAATCTGGCAAGCTTCTTCTGGTGTTGCCCCCTGCCTCATCATTTCCACAACCAGAAAGGAGCCACAGACTTTGATTACGGCTTCTCCCAGCCCGCTGCTTGTGGCAGCACCAACTTCGTTGTCTACATACAATCCGGCACCGATTATTGGACTATCACCTACACGGCCTCTCATTTTGTAGGCCATGCCACTCGTAGTGCAAGCACCAGATAAGTTTCCGCTCTTATCCATCGACAACAACCCGATGGTGTCGTGGTTTTCGATATTGATTATCGGTTTGTATTCACTTGTTTCCAACCATTTTTTGTAGGCTTTAACGGATTCCGGATTTTGATAGTCGTTGCGCGGAAATCCTTCCGCCAAAGCAAACTGATATGCGCCTTCGCCAACCAACTGAACATGGGGTGTTTTTTCCATCACTTTTCTGGCAACCGACGCAGGATGTTTAATGTTTTCGAGAAACATTACGCTACCTGCATTTCCAGCAGCATCCATGATGCAGGCATCCAGTGTGGTATGTCCATCGCGATCTGGAAGTCCGCCCAGGCCAACAGTCAGATTGGTCAAATCGGCTTCTGTATCATTTACTCCCTTCTCGGCCATATCGAGTGAATTTCCTCCGGATTCCAGAGCTTTCCATGCCGCGTCATTGGCTTTTAACCCCGCATCCCATGTAGAAAGTACCAAACCTCCTGTGAATACAGGCACTGTTTTCTTTTTCCTTTTTTTGTCGGGAAGGGATGTTGCCAGGGCTTTGTTTCCAGCAACAGATAATAGCCCCAAACCAATCAATCCCTGAATTCCACGGGTTAAAAATGATCTTCTGTTATCTGTCATTAAATTGATATTATGCGAATCCGTTTGGTTTAGGATGGTTTTGATTATAACATCGAATGCAGGCAAATGTTAGCCTACCATTTCTCTTTTGAGGGTTTCTACCGTGTCTTCTGGCAGGTTATGCAAGTCGAGATACATGAGTCCATCCAATGCGTTGTTAAATTTCGGATCGCAATTGAAGGCAATAATTTTTGCATTCTGCTGCAAGTATTTTTTCAGCAAAACGGGCATGGTATAGCTTGATGGCTCAATATCCGAAATGATCTTGTCCATTTTTTTGACATCGGATTGAGAAGCATCCAGCAGCGCCTCGGTATCTATGTTTTTAATCTTTGGGCGATATGCGTTGCGTGGAGCAACGTTTTGAGCCATTTCCTTGTCGAAATAATGACGGGTAATAAATTCGATAATGAGCTCTTTGCTTACTTCCTGGTAGTTGTTGCTGATGGAAACCGGACCAATGATATAGCGAAAGTGCGAATTGGACATCAGGTAAAAAAGGATTCCCTTCCAAAGCAAAAACAGGGACAGACGATGCCTTTGGTATTCTTTAACGATGAATGATCGACCCAATTCAATGGATTGGCCTAGCATTCCATTCATTTTTGAACTCATGTGGAATAGGGACGCGATATAAAAACCACGCTGGCCATAACGAGCCAGAATTTGAGCACCATCTCCTACGCGATAGGCTCCTGCGATTTTACAATTTTCACGGTCCCAAAGAATGAGGTGGCTGTAGTACAGATCGTATTCGTCGAGATCAATGCTTTTATTGGTTCCTTCTCCCACTTCACGAAATGTGACTTCGCGCAGTCTTCCGATTTCTCTAAGCAGATTTGGGATGTACTGACTTTCTGCCACAAAACAATCGAAATTGTCGTAGCTGAGTGTTTTAAATCGTTCTATCGATGCAATTTCTTTTTTGATTATTTCATCATCTACAGGAGGAATAATGGCATCTTCTTTTTTGGGAAAACGAAACTTTCGGAAATAATCTCTTCTTACTTCAAACGAACTGCCGAGAGCATACGTCTTGGCACGAAGATAACGCCCATATTGCTCGAGATTGGTAAACATATCGAGGTCTTTGGGTGCAATGGGTTTTCCAATTCGGATGCGGATGGTCTGCCCTTTTTTCTTGAGCATCTCGGATGGCAGTGCAAGTGTTCTCAGGTTGGGGTGAATCAATCCGAGGAGATGAAACATTCTTGAATTAACACCATCAAAATAGAAGGGAATAACGGGTACCTTAGCATTGCGCACAATTTTAAGCGCGCTATTGGCCCATTTTTTATCTGTGATAGTGCGCAGATCACCCTGCAATGTGCTCACTTCTCCGGCAGGAAAAAGGCCAAGCGGTGAACCACTTTCGAGGTGCTGAACAACAGCTTTTAATCCCGTTACATTGTTGTAAGCCGATTTGCGGGTTTCAAATGGATTTACACTGATAAAATAATCTCTAACCGGCTCCACCTGTTGGAGAAGAAAATTGGCCATTACTTTAAAATCTGGCCTCACTTTGCTTATTGTTTGTAAAAGCGCAAGACCGTCTAACGCGCCAAATGGATGATTGGATACAACGATAAACGGACCCGTTTTTGGAATGTGTTCAAGTTGTTTTTCGTCAAATTCGATTTCAAGATCCAGCTCTCGAAACATCTTGTCAATCATCTCCAGACCTTCGGTATTGCAGATGCTGTCGTAGAGCTCATTTACTTCGTCGATGCGGGCAACCCGGGTAAGCAAGGCCAATAGCAGGTTGTCTTTCGGCAGCCGTGTCGCACTCGCCAGTGCTTCTTTTGGAATGAGTTTTTTTTCTGTATTCACTTCCATATTGGGTGTTGCCTCACAATTTATTTGACTAACAATGGCTGCGCGTGCACCCCACGAGGTGTTTTTACGACAACGTGGTATACTCCTGAAGGTAGCAGAGAGGCATCCAGAAAAAATTTGGATATTCCATTTTTGAAATTTCCATTGTAAATCATTTGCACTGTGCGCCCCGTCATGTCGGCAATTTCAATGGAACCGGCATCAGGAAGCGACAAATCCAATTCAATGCAGGTAATCGCATTTGCAGGGTTGGGAAAAATGCGACTGATGTTGGCATTTATTTCGGTCAAACCAATGGTTTCGCCAAGCACTTCGAATGTCCAATATCCTTCTGGAGCGGGCATTGGTCTTACCTGAGTTTTGCCGGTATTGGCCTCGCCAAAAATGTAATAATGTACAAGAGTTCCTACGGGTTGAGCCGGAATAAGTCCTTGCCAGTTATTGTTTCCAACATCCGTCATGGCCAATTCCTGCCAAGCTGTTTCATCATTTATTCTCCAATAAACTTTGCCTTGCGAAATTCCATCGCGGTGATTGATGTATGAAAGAGCCACATATGGATTCAGAAAATCATAGGTGTCAGCTAAAGGCTGGTGAGAAATAAGTAAAGGATCTTCTACACCTACCGCATGTGTAATGCAATGTATGGCACCGCTTGATGCAATGATATTGCTGTTGGAATTGTCGCAATCAATACCTACCAGCGTGCAGCCAGGACACACTTCTCCCCAAATTCGGAAAGCTGTTGTATCATATTCTTCGCGATAGGTCGGAAAAATAACGGTGTTGTTTACAAATACACCGTTGGTGTAAGTGCGGTAGGAAGCTCCCTGATCCGGAAAATCACCACTTGTATTATCAGGCATTGGTATGCGAACAATTTTATAAGGCGAATCCCACTTGCTGTTGAAATTACTCAACACATATTCAATATTTGCATTGATTTGCGGGCCATCGGCCGTGTTGGCGGGATATTCTCCCACGAGCAAAGTTTCTTCATCTACCAATTTCATATGCATATCAATGTGGTGAATACCATCATAGGGAAGCGTTTCCATTTTGATGTAGCGATTGATGCCCATAAACTGCAGCATGATGTCATCGATTTCAGATTCTGAATGTGAGGGATAATCTATATTAAAATCGCCATTGCCATCGTTTTCTTCGTTTATAAGTTCCGAGGCAAATGCAGTTCCAAAGCCATCGGTCATGAAATTTCCTCCAGTATTCATGAGGTCGTTGGGCGAGTTTGTGGTTTCGTATAAGTCTAATCCCAATTCATTGGCAATGTAGATTGGAGACGCGTCATCATCGGGGCGAGGGCGATTGTATATCCAATCTACCAAAATGAGTGAATCAACTTCATTTCCGTAAACGGGATTGGCAGCATAGTCGCGCATCCAGATAGTATTGAAACTTCCTTCAAGAAGAGTAACATTGGTAAGGTCGTCAAAGGCGGGGCCGCCTGTATTGGTTGAAAGCAGATAATCTTCTGTTGAGGCGGGGTCGTCAGTTATAATTAGCACACGTGTTTCGAGGCGAGCTGCGGCTACTATTTGTTTCAGGATATTGGGGTAATCGGCCCAGGTAATTGTGAGGGCCTGAAGCTCTTCCCATTCTGCCATAGCTCTGAGATTGGTTAGAGATGGTGGATCTGTAATCGATGTGTTGGTGTCCGATTCTTTGGAAGCCTGAAATTCGTTGGATTGGGCAAGGACGCTTATTTCGGCCAAGCACATCATGATTAAGATTAGTAATGTTCTGGTCATTGAAGGTTTTTTTGCAAGTAATTTCTTCGACAGGTATTCTGGTTATCAGGCGCAATGTAAAAGGAATTGCCCAAAAACTGTAGTAACTGAGCGTAAAGTTATCGGTAAGTTTGAAGTGCCGTAATCTGACTAAACATCCAGCGAAGGGTGCTTTTAACGTGTTGTTTATTAGTACTGTATAAGAAGCTCCGTGGTTTGGAAGGCAGGGCACCAGATGCTATCATTGGCTATGGTATCGGCTTCAAGAGAATAAATTTGCTTTTGGAATTTTAGCCAGGTATCGCCGTACAGTTTGCAGGTGTATTGGGTATCTACATTGGCACCTTCGAAAACCTTGAAGCCATTGGCACAACAAATGCAATCAAAGTAGGCATTGGTGAAGGTAAAATTGATGACGTCTTCAGGATAATTTTCTCCTGTATTCTGGATTTTTACTGTAATAAATGACTCAGGAAAAATCGTGATGTCTTCTTCAACCAAATTGCCTCCTTCGAATTCGCTTACCAACAGGTCTTTTTCTGTTGTGATGTAATTTGTTTTGGATGCTTTCAGTTTAAGTGCTGCGAAATTTTCGCGCGGCCATTCCAGCGAATACATTCCAAAACCATCGGTTGAGGTTGAAGCAGCCTGAGTAAAGGTCGCACCGAAGGCTCCTCCGCTTACAACTTGTTTTTCTACAGAGGCATTCACGCCTGAAACCGGATTACCAGATCGGCCATCAATAGCTCTGCCGGAAAGTTTATAAACGGCCTCTTCCTTTTTACATGAAAATAAAATTGCAAATGCGAGTGTCAGACAGAAGAATAACTTCAATTTCATTTATTGTTTACCAGATTTATAATGTTCAAATAGAGCCAGAATCTTCCCCACGAAATGGAAAGGTTCTTTTGCATGGCAATATCCATGTTTTACAACGGGCATGCTGTAATATTTTTCCTGTTGCTTTAGCAGTAAGGCTTCAGCAACATGGCCATCCCAGATTGTATCTGCCATCCCCAGTTCTTTAGCAAGATTTTGGGCATCAATAATATGTCCCTGACCAATGTTGTAACTGGCGAGAATAAACTTGGTGCGTTCAGTTGGATCTGGAACTCTTTTTTTCCACATTGCCTGAAGGTATTTGAAATATTTGGTGGCTGCCTGCACACTGCAATCTGGTGAGGGAGAACTATCGCACCCAAAGCGGATCGCAGTCTCCGGCATCAGCTGCATAAGGCCATAGGCGCCACTCCACGATTGAGCATTTGGATTGAACCGCGACTCCTGAAAAGCCACAGCCGCAAGTAATCTCCAATCCCAACCCAAATCGGGCGCATATTTTTTGAATAGTGAATCATAAGGAGAAATATCTCCGGCCTTTAGTTTGGGAAGATCCCATTTCATGGAAGGGTAGTCGATTGTTTCTTGAGTAAAATACTTCTTGTAGGTTGAGGCCAGTTTGTCTTTGGTCTTCTTTTTGGCCAACCATTCATTTATTTTATTGAGCAAAACAGGGGCGTTTGGCCTCACAGCCCAGGCAATATCCTGTGCATCGGTAACGGGGAGGGTGATATCGAGATCCGGATAGTCGAATTGTTCCATGGTGGCCAGATTCTCATCTGTAACGGTGGCCGGAATGGCGCCATCGTTTACCAATCGCAGCAGGTCATCGGTTGAAATTTCTCCCGGCGCCTCCTGGATGTTCATTGGTTTGCCTGTTGCTCGCTCAATTTCTTTCAACCGCGTATAAAAGGCTGAATAGGCGTGCACCCATATGGGAAGTGTATGCAGTTCACTGGTGTCGTGAACGAGTGTAAAAAGCGAATCGGGATTATCAGCCGGATACTTTCGTTGGGCAAGAATTTGCCTGGTCTGATAAACCGGAGTACTGAATTCAACCATTTTTTTGCGTTCTGCTGTTACAGTAAGGTTTGTGGCAATGATGTCGCCCTCGCCCTTGTTCAGCATTTCGAACATTTTGTCTACATCATCAAGTAATCGGACTTCCAGCTTTACGCCCAGGTGCTTGGCAAAAGCACTTACCATTTCATAATCAAATCCCCTTTCGTGATTGCGGTAGAGAAAGTACGTTGAGGCGCTGTTTTCAGTTAGCAAGATGAGTTTACCTCTCTTTTTGATTGAGTCTACATCAAAATAGACGGCGGTACTTTTAGGAATAGGAGGCGCCACAACCTCTTCTTTGCACCCGCTTAGAGCAGAAGTAAGGCATGCTATCAGGCAAAAGCCGAATATTTTCCAAACCGTGGACATGTGTGAAGCCGCAAAATAGCGGTTTTTCAATGAATAGGGGCATTAATTTCGATACGACTTTGAATTTATAAAGTTACCCGGATCATCTCTATTAAGCCACAACCAATTACAATTGAACCCAGATTCAGCGAGGGCATTCTTATGCAATGCAAAATATCTTCAATACCAGAGACTTTCCCCGAATCTTTGGTTCTCGGGACATGCCTCTATTTTTTGATTTGATGTAACTTGGAATAGACCGGCACCAAAAAACAGTGCGCGCCAGTAAAGAGACGGAACTATTCGGCAAGCCCTCGTTCTTCTTAATCTTTTGCATTTCGTTACGAATCCTATCGTTGGATCTGGGTTAAAAGAAGATAAAGCAATGGGATGCGTTCATTTAACTGCAACAAAAAACCCCATCTTATGGGATGAGGTCTCTTGGTAAGCGGGTTATTGGTTTTGGTTTGTAAAACGATTATTTCCTGATAAATTTCTCGGTCTTGCTGTCGTAGGAGAGATAATATTCTCCTTTAGTGAGGGCGGTGCAATCTACTGTAAGCCCATATCCTCTTTTCACGATTTGTCCGTATACGTTGTACATTTCATAACTGGTTTCAGTGCTGAATGTTACAAATTTTGTTTTGCGATCGTAGCTAAAACTAACCTCTGCGACTTTACTCACAACTTCGCAGGTATTGCTTTTACGCAATTCACCTTCGTAGCTTTTTTGAACTACCCGAAACTTGTTCTTACCGCTGCAAAGTTGTGCCTGAAATTTGTAGGTATTCTTTACGGAGGTGCCATTGCCCATTACTTCCCCTACGTTAACCCACTTGTTCCACTTGAATTGCTGAACGATGTATGGCAATTTACCTTGCTCACCTGTTGTTTCCCATAAAAGAACACCCTCAGGAGAACATTCTATTTTTTGGCATTCAAATTTGGGGGCAGGTTCGAGAGCGCCAGGATTGAGAACTTTGGGAGTGCAGCCATCTTTGTGACGAATATTGATGGTAACAGGATCACCCAGTTTCAGGTTGTAGATGGTCAGGTCAATTTCAAATGCTTGAGAATTAATCTCATCTGATGTAACCAGCCCGTTCATCGTGACTTCGTAAACACAAAAACCAACGCCATCTGGAGAAGCAGAATTTATTACGAATACGTTGCGAAGCTGGTAGCGACCTTCGAGCACAATGGTGCCCGCAGAACCACAGAGACAGCTAAGTATAAAGACACAAAATACAATCGACCTCATATAGGAGGGGGTAGTAAAAGTTAGTATCAACAGTGCATATGTAATTTAACAGGGCAAAGCCCTATCAAAGGGCGGTCAGTTTGCAAAAGTATCTAATTTTGCTTTAGTATCATCAATTAATTGCGGGAAGTATGAATCAAACGATTTTTCAACTTCTGGTAAGAATTCTCGAAGGACCATTCCTGCCAGTTCCAGTTGTTGGGCCCCCCTTATCCTTCGGGACATCTGAACCAGTATTTCACTTATCCCATCAAGGCTCTCATACATGTTGAGCCATTCGAAATGTTTCATTTTGGTTAATAAAATCAACATTTGCGGTGAAATATTTTCTTTCCGACTTTCAAGTGTTTGGTAGACCTCTTCTGTAAAGTGTCGTAGCTTTTTGTCTTTGTAAACGTGCCACTTACGAGCCAAAAAATGATCAAAATAGACGTCAATGGCGACTGGTGAATACAAGCCCAGTTGTGGACGAATGAGTCGTCTGATTTTCAGGCATTCCGGATGTGTATCGGTTGTTGAATCCACAAATCGATGGAGCAATATGCCATCCCTGATTCGTTGCGGAAATTTCTCGAAGGATCGGCCTTTTACCTCATCTGCAATGAATTGACCTACCAGAATATCGGGATCGTCAAAAGAGAGGTAAAAGTGCGCGAGAAAATTCATTTCCCGCAATAGTACAAAAAGAGCCAGGTCGTATGCCAGCCGATTGTCCGTGTGATCCTCCGACTATGTATCAGATGCGCCGGCCACTGCAAAGCATCAATTACTTTTGAATTTTATGAGAATGAAGAAACGCACCCAGTTTTATTGGCTTTCCCAAATGGGAGGCTGGGGCATTTTTGTACTAGGCAATCTCGTTAGTTCTCGTATTCAGGGGCAAAATCTTGACAATCTATATCGCGCCGGCTTGGTGGTTTTTCTTACAGGAATAGGCATTACTCACTTTTTTCGGATGTGGATTCACTACCAGGGATGGAAAAGACTTAGTGCTCTTTCACTCATCCCGAGAGCTTTGCTGGCCTCGGTAGTGATGAGCATGCTTTTTATCACACTGAACAAACTTCTGCAATTCGATTCGGGCCCATTTCCGCCATTCCAAGACAATGCGCTTGAGCTCATGGAAAAGCTAAAAAGCTTCT
>JBJXFC010000061.1:0-3155 GCA_046153915.1 Flavobacteriales bacterium | reverse complement strand
GCGGTTAAAACTATTGAAGACCTGAGGGCGGTTTAATTGAAGAAAGGCTACATTACCTTCAATACTCAGTTGGATGGTATCGCTCATAAATGAGGTTTAATTGTTGAGGCGAAAGATGAAACGATTTGGGATAAACCAGAAATTTATTTCCACCTGAATTATGAACTAAACCTGCACATTATCGATCCATCATGTCAACTTAATCAATCGCGCGAATAATACCCTGATCTCCCTTTGAGATAACGCAGAATCAATTGCACGAGAAGCGCTCCGATGGCAGATTTGATAAGAGCTCCCATAGCAAGGCGCTGCAGAATTTCGACCCAATTGGGAGAAAATGGTGCAAACCACAAAAAGCCTGCAAGAAGTATTATTCCATGACCAACCAGCCAAAGCAGAATGATGGCGAGGGATTTATTGAATGGCTCGAGTGAAGCGAGATAGCCGGAAATAATAGCGGCAAAAATAAATCCGAAGAAAAATCCGCCGTGTGGACCGAGCACAACGTCAATCCCAGAGTGGTAATCTGAAAATACAGGCAACCCCAGCGCTCCGCAAAGAATGTAAATCAGCGTAGAAAGCGCACCCACTTTCCAGCCAAAAAGTATAGCACAAAGGAGAATAATAAACGTTTGCAGTGTAATGGGCATCTCATCGCGGATCTCGATTACAAGAGGGCCGAGCAGGCAGATCAGCACAACCGAGGCGATCAGCTTGATGATAAAATCAAACGTTGGATTTTTGTGAAAACGAATTAATTCCTGCAACATGATGAAGTGGTTTTCCTGAAAAAATAGAATCGCTGTTTACTTATTCCTCCAGAAAAAATCCAGTCGTTCGTTCATTTTGAAAACGTTGTCCGTTTTGTCGACATCGGCCATCAGCCATGAAGGATCGATGGTGATGCTCTTTATTTTTTTATACGAGGTCGGAATGGTCAGTTCATACGTGGGCACTACCCATTTCCAATCGGACATCACTGTCCATTTTCCATTGTAACGATCAGCAGGCTTTTCATTGCGCATAATGTCAAGCGCGATGTAAAAGGTTTCATACGAATCGTCTTCATAGATTACTTCGATATCGAGTGGCATTGGAATCAATCCTTCGCGCAGAATGGTTACCATGGTTTTGTTGTCTACGGCTTCGATGGATGCAATGCCGTAGTCGATTGTTTTGGTCGAATTCACAAAGTATTCGTTGTACCAATCGAGTTCCATTCCGCTTTGTTTTTCCAGAACACGGATGAAGTCATAACAATCGGGATGTTTGAATTTCCAGGTATTGAAATAAGTGAGCAGGGCTGATCGGAAATGAAATTTCCCAACGATGTATTCCAATTGTGTGAGATAAACTTCCCCTTTGCTATAGGCTGCTGTTCCGTATGCACCGTTGGTAATAAAATGATCTGCGTGTGTATCAAGTGCTTCTTCTTTTCCTTCCTGCACGATGCTGAAATAATCAGCGTATGCACTTTTGTGTGAACCCGGCATTCCTTGTTTGAAAAGATAGTCCATGGTTTCCTGAGTCGCAAAGCTGGTGAAACCTTCGTCCATCCAGGCATATAAACTTTCGTTGGTCGCAAGTACCCCTTGATACCAGGAGTGAGCAGCTTCGTGAACAGAAACACCTACCAGACTTGGAAGTTTTCTGTTACCGGTAATCAAAGTCGCCATGGGATATTCCATCCCTCCATCGCCACCCTGAATGAAGCTATAATGCGCATAAGGGTATACACCAAAATTTTTACTCATGAAGTCAAATGCCTTTACCATCAAAGGTTGCATGTCTTTCCATGCAGCATTGTAATCCTGGTTTTTCTGATAGATAAAATGCAACATTGGTCCACCGGGAACCTGCATTTTGTCGTGTGTAAAATCGGGATCTGCGGCCCACACAAAATCGTGCACGTTTTGTGCTTTGAATTTCCAGGTTAGTTTGTCGCCTTTGCCACGTTTGGTTTTGGGTTCTTCATCAGCATATCCGTAACCAATTTCGTTGGCATTCTGCAAAGCACCAGTTCCACCAATGAGGTATGAATTGTCCATGGTGATATTCACTTCAAAATCACCCCAGATTCCATAAAACTCACGGCCGATATAGGGATTGGCGTGCCAGCCGTGCACATCGTATTCGCACATTTTGGGATACCATTGACTCATGCTGTAGTCTATTCCTTCTGCATTGTCACGCCCACTTCTTCTGATTTGCAGAGGAACCTGGCCATTAAATTCCATTTCAAAATTTACTTTACTTCCTGGTGCGATAGGTTTATCCAGAGTTACTTCCAGAATGGTTTCACTTTCCACAAACTTCACATTTTTGCCATCCATTTTGAGAGACTTCACGTGGAGATAGCCGTGTTCTTCCGGTGTGAGTGCTGAGATGCGATCACCAACGCGCGGATCTGGATCTTCGATGGTCAAAGAACGCACATCCATTGAACTACCAGGTTGAAAGGCATTGAAGTACAAATGATAAAACACTTTGTTTAATTCATCCGGCGAATTGTTGAAATATGTGAGCGACTGTTTGCCCTCGAAACGATGGTTTTCGTGGTTCAGTTCAACATCCATTTTATATTCAACACGTTGTTGCCAGCGCTGGGCGAAACCAGCGACTGAGACTACCAGAAATGCGGCAGCGAAAAGAAATTTCTGCATAATTCTAATTAAACTTTTTCGGGTGGGCGAAAGTAGTTCGAAACCCGTGTGATAATCACTACCATTTATCACACTCAGAATCGTACCAAAAAATACGAATCTCATTAAAAATGCGTTCTTTGCCTCGATGAAAATACAATCCGGTCTCAAAATTTTGACTTCGTCATTTGTGGTGAGTTTCATTTCACTGGCGTGTCTGCAACCAGCCAAGGCCGATGAAAGTGCCTCATTAGCAAAAGAAATCGAAGTGGAATTATCGTATGAAGATTCGCTTCGATCAGAATTTATGAATCACCCGGAGTATTTGGCTGCGGGCTTCGATTTTCCAATTGGCAAGCCAAATGCAAAAGGGTATTACAATGCTCAGGGGTTTGGGAAAAACGATCACCTCGGCGACGACTGGAATGGCATTGGCGGTGGCAATACCGATATGGGCGATCCTGTTTATGCTGTATCAGATGGACTTGTGACGGAGAGTGTAAACTACTTTGG
>JBJXFC010000059.1:0-3523 GCA_046153915.1 Flavobacteriales bacterium | reverse complement strand
CCGCCAGGCGTTCGTCGAGGAAGTCGCCTGCTGAAATAGGCTCCCAATGAGGTTTTTCTCCGGCAGGTACGCAGGATTGCAAACAGTCAAGACGCATTTCGCTGCGTGGATGCAGGAAAAACGGAATACTGAATCGGCTCAATCCCCACTTTTCGCGCGGCGGATTTACAACACGGTGTGTAGTGCTTTTGAGTTTGCCGTTGGTAAGGCGCTGAAGCATGTCGCCCACGTTTACAACAATGTGATCTGGCAAAGCCGTTACGGCAACCCATTCGTTTTGTTTGTTCAATACTTCAAGTCCATCGGCACTAGCTCCGATAAGCAGGGTGATAAGATTTATATCCTCATGTTGACCTGCGCGCACTGCACTTTTTGGCTCGGAGGTTATTGGCGGATAATGAATGGGACGAAGAATGGAATTTCCGTTTTTAATTTTATCGTCGAAATACATCTCATCAAGTCCAAGGTAGATTGCAATGGCACGAAGCATGTATCGGCCTGAGTTTTCGAGATCTCGGTATGCCTTGAGGCCAATTGTGTTGAACTCTGGCAATTCTTCTGTGAAGATGTTGTTTGGATATTCTGATTTTATTGGATCGTTGCCTTCTACTTCCTGACCAAAATGCCAAAACTCTTTGAGGTCACCTGCATTGGATCCTTTCGCATGTTCGCGGCCAAAGGATGTATACCCGCGCTGACCGGCAAGAGCCTTGTCTTCGTATTTGAGTTTGGTAGCTTCAGGCAGTTCGAAAAATGCTTTCACTTCGCGGTAAAGCGCTTCCACCGTGTATTCATCGATGAGGTGGTTTTTGACAGCCACAAATCCAATGTCCTCATAAGCGCGGCCCAATTCAGCAACGAACTGGTTTTTTTGTTCTCCATTTCCCTTAATGAAGTTGGCAAGATCCACACTCGGAATGCCCATATCCTGTAATCCCATTTTACAATAATTTAGGCTGCAAAATAGGAAAAATACCCTTTGCGCAGGAATTACAGGACTTTTTTTTGAACTGAGATTCTAAGAATTGCGGAGCAAAAGAATATCCTTGCTAACTTTAAACATAAAAGTTGAAGCATGCTTTTGGCGCATCCTGCGCCTACTTTTCACCATTAAGAAGTAAAGAGAATTAAGATTCCTGTGGAATGGAGCAACCAAACAAGTCAAGAAAACTGCGTATACCCAGATAGAAATTGCTGGATCTTCAATTCCTTTTTTGAGCACCTTGAAAAACAACCTGTTGCGGGAAGTTAGATAGAATTATTCTGAAATTAGCGTGATTACTTGAGTCGCTGTGGCCATGTTTCCGCATTGATCTTCGCAGCTCCATGTGCGGATAATCTTATTGTCTTCCTTCTTCTCTGAGAAATAGACCACATAAAACGCACCGCTATTGTCTCTGTTGTCGACATTGGCTGGTGGTGGCACTGCATCCTGGGAAACAGCGATATCCTGAGGTACACCAATCAAAACGGGAGGTCTGTCATCTGAGAGGAAAATATATTGTTCGGCTGTTGCGGTATTGCCGGCATCGTCCGTAAAAAAGGACGTTCTGACCAAAGTGCCCATGCATCCCCCAGAAAAAATCTGATCTTCGGTACGCACATACACATCACCTGACGTTGAAGTCGCTTTTACTGCGTGAACGAGTGGCAACTCCTCAACCGGACAGCGCACCTCGCGGGGATAGTCCTCGACTTTAATTTGGGCATTGGCCCGAAAGCCAAATGCGATAAACAAAGCAATAACTGACAGAATTTTTTGACAACTGCGGCTTCCAATCTTATTGATTTTCATAATTTCTCTTGAACGAATATGTCTAAATTAGGTTTTATTTGAATCGAAATAAAACAACGTGCGTATTACCCCGAATCGTTTTACCTTTACTAAAATCAGACCAATTCAAACAACATAACTTTCTTTTATGAGAATTCTTGCCTCTACCCTGCTCTTTCTGATCCTGGTTAACTTTACGAATGCCCAGATTGCGCGGGTGCAATTCATCAACAACTGCCCGGAACCAATGTGCGACACTATCAATCTTTTTGTGGGAACGGAGCTGTTTATGGCCAATCTTCCCTTCAGGTCTGCGACACCTTTTATGGACGTACCCGCCGGAGAAACTGTTGTTGCCTTTGGCGAATCTCAATTTTTGAATCCGTGGGATGCTTTCTCGAATTTTTTTGTGACGTTTGAAGCCAATCAAAAATACGTTGTGACGTTGGATGGCATCATGAACTTCGATGATTACAATCCGGCACCAGCCCTCGATATTCACGTTTTTCAGGGAGCCCGGGAAGCTGCGACTGATCTTGCCGGAGTGGATATCAACTTCTTGCATGGAAGTACGGATGCGCCAACAGTGGATCTTGCAGAAAATGAACTTTTGCTGCTGACAGCCATTGAAGACATTTCGTACGGCAACTATTCGGGTTATTTCACTTTGCCCGCGGCCAATTACAGTTTTCTGATCAACGCTGCTGATGGAGCTACCTCCTATGGACAATTCAATGCGCCACTCGCCGATATTGGCCTGAATGGTTCTGCTATTACCGTTGTGAGTAGCGGATTTATGTCCACCATTCAAAATCAAAACGGACCAACATTTGGGCTGTGGGCGGCGCGCGCTCAGGGCGGACCCATGATTAAATTTGATACCCCCGATGGCGAAATACAATTCGTTCACGATGTGGCCGATGTGGCGGCCGAAGTCGTGGACGTTTATGCCAATGGAATTCTTATTGCAAATGACCTTGCTTTCAGAAATTCAACTGGTTTTCTGCGCATACCTGCAGTTGTCGAGACGGACATTGCCATTGCTCCATCTGATTCTGAGAATGTCGACAACGCTTTGGCAATGATCGAAAATGGTGTGATTGAAAACAATGCACATCAGATTTGGGGATTTACAGGAATTGTGAGTGAGAGTGGCTACGATCCTTCTCCAGCATTTGATATCATAACTATAGAAAATCCTCAGGACACGTCATTTGAATTTCCAAATTGCTCGGTATTGTTTGCCCATGGCGCAAGCGACTTACCAGTCATTATTAATATCAAAGAAAATAGTATTCTCAATACAGAGTTGGTAGGTGATCTCGCATACAATTCGGCTTCAGATTATCTTGATTTGCCTGTCGATGATGAGCTTGTATTGGAAATCGAAGGAGCCAATGGCGAAGGAAGTTTTGGGTTGTATTCATTTTATCCCAATCAATGGAATTTGCCAGGTCGCGCTGTAACCATCTGGTTAAGCGGATTTGTTTCGACTGACAACAATAGCAGCGGTCCGGAATTTGGCCTGTGGATGCTTTTGCCCGAAGGTGGAGAGTTGATTGAATTGGGAGAATATGTTGTGCCCGTATTTACGGCAAGGGCGCAATGGCTGCACAACAGTTCGGATACCGATGTACCGGTGGATGTGTATGTGAACGATGTGCTTGCAGCCGATGATCTCGGTTACCGCGATGCAACAGCTTTCGACGATATCGATGCGGAAATTCCACTGATGGTTGCAGTAGCACC
>JBJXFC010000094.1:0-5031 GCA_046153915.1 Flavobacteriales bacterium | reverse complement strand
ATTTGATTTGCTTCAAGGTGTTTTGGAAAAATTCAAATCCTGCGTACTTTTATTGCAGGATATTGCAACAACGAACGGCTAAGCAGTGAGGTTATGTCATGCGTGTCCCGATCCTTCAGGGGTCTGACTTTAGCACACACGCAGGTATGACCAAAATTATGCATACATATTACTTAACACTTGCAGTTGTTTTTCTTGTCAGCTCTACATCTTATGGTCAACTTACAGGCGACACCACAGCAGTCTATACAGAAAAACGTTTACATCGTGAGGAAGGATATCCATTTCTTCAAACAGAAAAATCCATAGGTCTTGTTCCGGAAATCCAGGGAATCAAGAACTTCTTTTTTGGACTTGGTTTATCACGTGCAAATTTCCACAACGGAAGATGGGGAGGCGGTGGCCGGGGAACCACTCTATCCCTGGAGTACAACCCATTTGACAAAGTCATTGCGCCGAAACTAAATATTTGGGCAACCCGTTATTCTATATTTCTGAATGGGAATATCGGGTTAAGCGGCATGTATTACATATCCAATGACAAGCGCAATTTTATTCTCAGACCGGAAATCGGAATAGGCTATCTCAAGGTATTTTTGAATTATGGATATAATTTTTTTCGCGACGAAAATATCCCCGGGTTGAATAAACATACATTTACGTTATCCTACTATCACACGATTTATCCATGGAAAAAGAAGAAATGAAAATGCAATACAAACAGTAACGACCCAAAAAGGCCGAGCGTTGTGCTTCCGATACAGTTTGGGTTTGGGAGAAAGTTAGTATCTTTCGAATCAGCATTTACCTTCGGTGCTGCTTCACGGTTTGTCGGGGAGCCCGCCCTTCGTAAATGAGAGAAACGTAACCTTTAAGCTAAATTAATGAACGTAAAGAAATACATCCTTGCACTTTTTGGTTTGACTATACTTAGTCAGGGTCCATTATTTGCAAAGACAATCCCAATTCCGGTCGACTCCATATTCAAACACATAAGGGGCATTTTTGAAATTAAAGTTATCGGTTACGATGGTGATTCAATAATGAATTATATAGACAGCGAAAGCCAGGATACGATCCAATTAGACTGCAAATGGAAGAAATTCAGTGAGTCTTCCATAAAAACTCCGAAGGATAATGATTCAAAATATACTTATTTGAAAGGAACCTTTCCGGAAGTTGGTGAAACACTTTTTATGCTAACTTATGAATACAAAAGAAATGGAATTCTATTTGCTCGAAAGGAGAATGAACAATATAGATTTTGGGATCCGAAATCAATTCCATTTGCGGAATCGGTATATTTAATGCTCAAAACAGGAATTTACAAACCGACAGAATTGTGCAAAGAAGGTCTTCATACAAAAAAAGCATTTTATTGCTCTGATGGATTTCTAATTGAAGAAAAAGAATTTGAAAAAATAAAAGCCAGCAGGTAAACGAATTTCCAAAATTTGTTCTACGCACTCACCTTCCTGTTGATGTATTCCTGTTCAAATTTTTCCAATAGGCAGCAAGAAGAGAGCATAAAACCAAGTCTGACTGAAGACCTTACAGTTGGTGATTACACTTTTGTAAAAAAAGTACCAGACAGCACGATTAACCAAATAATCCAAGACAAACTTCCCCTGCATGGTGTGCTCAATCAAAAACAAATTGTCCAATCAACCTTGAGATATTGAACTAATCGCGTACTTTTATTCTGGCAAAATGGTATGAACTTCGTTTGACAGTTTATCAAAAAAGAGAATCGTGAATTGAACACTCAAAAACTGCAGTATGTTTCACTTTCTGAGATCAAATAAAAACTACGAACCGCTCAGCTACGAGTTGAGGAAGTACTTTGAAAATAATTATCTCTGGCTCATTCAGGAATTCCCAACGCCTGAAATTGAAAATCGAAGAGTCCTGACGCCAACCATTCAGGACTTTCCAATTACTTGGGATAGAAGCCAAGAAAATGCCATTGAATCACTGCATATCATTTGTAATAATATGCAAATAGAGCCGGCTGAAATTGAAATTGATTTTTACACGAATTCAATTAAAGAAATCAATATGGGAACTTCCACCCTATTTCTGCAGCCAGACCCGGACTATCCCGAAGCCGCAGGGCTCTACCATCCGGAAAAAGTAAATGGAAAATTTCGCATTTCGCTTGATGAAGCCTTGTTGCAAATGCCGGATCATCTGATTGCAACCATTGCGCATGAACTTGCACATGTCAAATTACTCGGTGAGAATAAACTCGAAGAAAACGATGAAATGCTAACCGACTTTGCAACTGTATTTTTCGGCCTTGGAATATTTAATGCGAATGCTGCCTTTCAGTTTTATAACTAATATGACCGCTGGGGTTATCGCAATTTAGGCTATTTAAAAATTGACGACTGGGCATACGCTCTTGCTTTGTTCGCATTCAGTCGTAACGAAGACAACCCCGCCTGGATTCAACACCTGAGCAATTCTGTTAAGGGTCCATTTGAAAAATGCCTTCGCTACATGATTGATAACGAAGAAGAAATATTCAACTTTGGAAATGGCAAAGAATAAAGAATAACAGTATGTACCAAGCCAAAGTAATTGGAGAGCCTCAACTGAAATCAGCATGTCGCAATCAGCCCACTCTTTTGCGTAATTCAACCCCATGGCGCCCAATCTTTGGTTGTACTTTTGACAACCTAAACTCAACCAAACTTTTTTGGTGTATTAAAATCGGTAGAATAAAAAATATCCAAAGTCATGGCCCTTATCAATCCCCACATCAACTTCAATGGCAATGCTGAAGAGGCATTCAACTTTTACAAATCTGTATTTGGCGGTGAATTCGCAAACATTGTGCGCTTCAAAGATTTGGCAAGCGAAGAATTCCAGGTATCTGAAAAGGAAGAAAATAAAATTATGCATATTGCTTTACCCATTGGCAAAAGCAATGTACTGATGGCGAATGATGTTCCTGAATTTATGGGAACCGTAAACGAGCGCGAAAACAGAAGTAAAATTTCAATCAGTGCAGAAAGCAAAGAAGAGGCAGACAACCTGTTCAACGGACTCTCTGTCGGTGGCGAAATTGAGATGCCAATGGCAGATAGTCCCTGGGGTTCCTATTTTGGAATGTTCAGAGACAAATACGGAATCGAATGGATGGTGGATTATGACCCGAAGTACAAAGGCAAGGTATAATTTAGACTTCATAAGTAACACGAACGTGTCGTTTGGTATAACTTCGTGATTGAAGACGTCTCGACACAATCGCCCATTCATGTTAATTCCAAAAAGCATCGCTGAAGGTCTCCTCTCGAAAATAAAAATCGTACATAAAGGAAATCGCAATCAAATCATTTGTGTAGTAAGCAATGAATCTGTGGAAATGGCCTAAATTCTTCAGAGGAATCAATGAACAATTCTACACACCACCTGCTGCTCACATGCAGCGTAATCATTGGGATGCTGATAAGCCTCGGATATAGAGGCGTCTTTCATAAAGCCATTTCAATTGGGCTTGGGATTTCCATTCTGGTTGTCTGGCTCGATAATACAATCCTAAGCACAATAAGCTTCTATTCACTCTTCGTTTGGGGAATACTGACAGTCATTTATGGTTTGAACGAAAAAGAATTGACGCCTGCTGAAAAGGTTGGCATCGTATCCATGGGATTGATGATCCTGCTGTCAACGACTTTCAAATTTCAACATTGGCCAGGATCCAACTTTGTACACTTGCTGTTTATCTTGCCCATCGCCGCTAATATCTTCGCTTTACTCAGGCAGAAAAACCGGCTACGCAAAGAAATCAGCTTTATGTTAACGTGGATGGTATATGGAATTTTAGAAGTACTACATATCTGGACTGTTTAACCTAATTCCCAGCTATCTTTAGCCTCCAAACCAGTCCGCAGCCAAATGTATTTTCGTTTACTTACTATTGCTTTGTTATTCCTATCGGGGACAGTTATTGCGCAAGAACCGCTGTTCACCGAAATTTCAGATCTGGCAGGCGCCGGCAATGGTCCAAACAACAATGGAATCGTGGTGGGCGATTACGACAACGACGGCTTCGATGATCTGTTTGTTCCTGCCAACAGCGCTCCAAATCGCATATTTAAAAACATGGGGGACGGCACTTTTCAGGACGTTACAGAAAGCACAGGCATCGAAACCGGAGGCTTCACCAAAACAGGAGCATGGGGTGATATCGACAACGATGGCGATCTTGACTTGTTTATCGGCAACTTTTATACTACTTCATTTCCATTTCACAGTTATCTCTACCTCAACAATGGCGACGGCACATTTACAGATATCTCCGAAAGTTCGAATGTAGATACTTTCAACAAGACACGATCGGCCCACATGGTAGATCTCAATCTCGATGGTTACCTGGATATCTACGTATGCAATCTCTCCGAACAAAATATCCACTGGACCAACAACGGCGACAATACTTTCACCAATACGATTTTCTCCTCTGGTCTGCTGGACAATCTGATTTCCATGGGAGCCATTTTTTTCGACTATGACAATGATGGCGATCAGGATGCTTATCTCACACACGATGCCTATCAACCCAATATCATGTACGAAAACAATGGGGCCGGTGTCTTCACGGATGTATCTGCAGAAACCGGATTAAATCTTGGGAGTCAGGGAATGGGCGTGGACCATGGCGACATCAACAACGATGGCCACCTCGATATATATGTTACCAACCTCGGTGCAAATTATCTCTTCCTCAACGATGGCAACAGCCATTTCACGGAAATCGCCGCATCCGCTGGAGTTGCCGATCCCGGCATGGGCTGGGGATGTTTTTTTCTCGATTACGACAACGATGGTTGGGAAGATATTTATGTCGTAAATGATTCTCAATTCAGTCCGGTGACCAATAAACTCTTCCACAACAATGCAGATACAACGTTTACAATTGTAAGTGAGAACACACCACTCAGCAGTTTCCACAATGGCAAGGGAGGAATCTGGGCAGATATCAATAACGACGGATATCCGGAAATCATCGTTGCAAACAATGAA
>JBJXFC010000091.1:0-33857 GCA_046153915.1 Flavobacteriales bacterium | reverse complement strand
CGTTGGATATTACTGAATCTTTATCAAAGTTCTAGTATGAGAATAGACTTGAAAATAAGGAAATTTCCTAATCACGCGGCCTTTTAGAAACTAATTGTTTAATGAAATTATCTTCCCTCGTATATTTTTTCTATTGAATATCCAATTATTCTTGCTTTACCATTTATAATTTGAATCGTTAAAATCTCTTCTGTTGTACCGCCGACGTACTTACCCTCCAAACTAATTATATAGTCCTTTTTCAAACCATTGGAATTAGAAACGCTAGTTGTCTTGACTAACTTCGATTTAACTTGCTCAATACTTCCAATGCGAGATTCTCTTTCTTTTGAGACAGAGAGAAAATCTTGTTTTGAAAAGGGAGGATTGTATTTGATCCAAATTGAATCGTATTTTGAGTTGGCGTAAAGCCCATAGAATTCACTCATTTGAGCAACTGCTTCTGAAATGTCGTTAGGGTCGTTTTCTAGAGTAATTTCTCTATCGCAACTAGATAAAATTACAGAAATGAATAGTAATTTGTAAAGTGCCTTTTTCATAGGTCAATTCGGTGGTTAGTAAATTTTCAAGTAATCAAAATCCCAAATCTTTTACCTCTTGTATTGTTATTCAAAGCTTATTGCAGTTTTATTTTGTCTGAAGGAACAATCGCAGCACCAAATCAATTGCGACTTCATATCATTTCCTCCTTTCCTTCCAAACTTCTCAACCTCCCATCCTCAACATGCAATCTCCTATCCGCATACTTTTTGATCAACTCCAAATCGTGAGACGAAAATAAAATTCCAATGCCTTCATCGCGGCAAAGTGATTTGAGCATTTCGAATAATTCTTCTTTCGCTACATAATCGAGAAATGCAGAGGGTTCGTCCATGATGAGCAACGGGGATTTTTGGGCCAGTACACGCGCTACCATCGCCTTTTGCATTTCGCCATCGCTGAGTTCTGCCAATGGCTTTTTCGCCAAATGGGTGATCTGTAATTTGTCCAGACTTTCGGCAACTATCGCATCGTCTTCTTTCGTTTCGAATGTAAACCGTCCCTGTGTTGGATAACGTCCCATCATAACCAACGATTGTACATCGATGCCTGCGAGTTGCAATCTGTTGGTGAGAACAATGCTCACCATGCGCGCTCTTGCAGCAGGATTTTGATTGTGCAGATTTATTCCATTGATCTGAACCTCGCCAGAAAGTGGATCAATAATTCCTGCAATTGTTTTGAGTAATGTTGTTTTACCTGTTCCATTTCTTCCTGTCAATGCAACAAGTGATCCGCGCTCCAGCGAAAAATCCAGGCCTTCTAAAATGGGTTTGTTGTAACCAACACTCAACGACGATATGTGCAGTAATTTTTCCAGGTCAGATAAGAGCTTTTGATTTGGATCCTTTTACAATCATATAAATCACAACCGGTGCGCCCAGGGCTGAGACAATCGAATTTAATGGAAGTTCTGTAAGGCGCGCCAATACATCGCTTCCCAAACTGCAAACAACTCCCATCATCGCAACAGGTATAAATAATTTCCGATGCTCTGATGTTTGCATCATCGACCTTGTGAGATGTGGAACCACCAATCCGATAAATGCAACCGGTCCGCAAAACGCAGTGATAGCACCTGTTGTCAATCCCACAACAAGCACAATGGCGATGCGCACCTGCTTTAAATTCACTCCCAAACTGCGCGCATACTCATCGCCCAGCAACAACAGGTTGAGAGGTTTGAGCATGGTTAGTATGATGATTGCTGCTATTCCTAACAGCGCCAGAATCCACAGTGCATCCGCCATTCCGGCTTCTGCAAAACTTCCCATTCCCCACAACACAAATGATTTTAACGCATCACTTCCCGCTTTGAACTGCAATGCACTTACGATGGCCGAAACAAAATAGCCGAGCATCACTCCAAACAACAACAAAGAGAGATGATCAGTGAGTCGATTGGCGATAAGCAGAATGATCAGCAACACGGCAATGGCACCGCTCATGGCAGCAATCACTGTTGATACTTCGCCAACCGCACTTCCGGAAATCAAAAGAAGCAACGCCACTCCCAGTGATGCGCCACTCGATATTCCTAACACGCCCGGACCAGCCAGCGGATTGCGAAACATCGTTTGCATCAGCCATCCACTCCACGCCAGTCCCATTCCGGAAACTGCAGCAACGCATGCACGCGGCAATCTGGATTCTACAACGATGGTATAAGTGGGTGAGGATGGATCACCAGAACCCGAAAGAATGGATAACACTTCCTGAATTCCGATTTTGACGGGGCCGAGAAAAATTTCACACAGAAACAACAATGCTCCTGCAAGCACTAAAAGTGGTATGGTATATCTGCTGATGGAATTCAATGTGGCAAATAAAAGTCTGTTTCAGCAACTTTTGACACACTGAAAATGGAAATAAAAAATGAAAATCAATTATCGGATACCCGCTTCCAATGCTGCAGAAATGCCGCCCTCAAGGGTGTAGAGATTGTCCAGTTTGAACTGCATTTCGAGAACGTATGCAACAGCGGAACTTCTGCGACCTGATTTGCAATGAATAACAACCGGAATGTCTTTGCGCAATTCTGAAACACGCGCAATCACCTCTTCCATGCGGATGTGATGTCCACCAATGGTTTCGTCGGCAACTTCATAATCTTCGCGGATATCGATCAATTGAAAGTCTTTTCCTGTTTCTTTCCAATTGCGCAATTCGACCGGACTAATGGATTTCATATCGGTTTCGGTTGTCATCTATTCGTTAGGTTTTGTACTTGCTTACAATATCCTCGGGCAGCGCGTCGAAGAATGTATCTCCTCGCAATCCAATGCGCAAACACTCGAGTGGAATTACTTCGTTCTCGGCAATATTGCCAAGGTTTACGTTGGAACCAAAATGTTTGATGAAATAAACCTGCTGTGGTTTTTTAGGTGCTTCCCACAAAATATCTTCGGGCTTTACTTTCTGAATGATTTTGTTGATGAGCATCACGTGTGCTTGTCCGCTTGGACGGTAGATGCCCACATTGCCGCTTTCACGCGCTTCGGCAATAACCTTCCATGATCCGGCCTTCAACTCCATTTGCATCATTTTAATCCACTTTGCGGGTGAAATAAGAATGCCTTCTTCTTTGCTGCCTACTTCAGATAATACGCGGTAATTTTTGGCAAATTCTGCAATAAGCCTGCATTTAACTTCGTGATCTACGGAAATACTTCCATCCGAAATTTCCACAGTATCAATTCCGAGACTGTCAACATATTTGCGGTAATCATCTACCTGTCCGCGCACAAAAAACGCTTCGAACAATGTTCCACCAACGTACACGTTGATGCCGGCATTCTGATACAGCTTAACCTTCTCTTTCACTTTGGGGTCGAAAGCGGATGTGCCAAAACCGAGTTTCACGAGGTCTACCTGTTCTGCAGCACTATCAATCAGATCTTGCGCCTGACGCAGACTCAATCCTTTGTCCATGACCATGGTGAGTCCGGCGTTCCGACTTTTTTTGGTGCGTTCTGGAAGGTGTTTTAATTTAAAATTCATACTGGTGGAATCAATTTTTTGTTGGTGGTCTACAGCCCTGATTGCAAATATGCAAAATCCACTGTGGCTATGGCTTCCTTTGTGGGAAATAGCGTAGGTATGGGTTCGATCTCCAAAAGTATCATTGACTCAGGTGATGTTTGCCGGATCCACTGACAATTAAGGCATTGGCCTCAGTTACCCGTGATTTTCCGGAACTCCATATCCGGAAAAATTCCGGTGCAAGTTTAATCCAAATTGTCGATTAGAAAAACCCCGTCTCAAGTAACCGCTGGGATTACTGCTATTCAGTGTGGAATTCTGCGGAAATGAAAGACCGTAAAATGGGCGTGTTTTCATCCTTTTGCTCAATTGTCTTTCGACTTATTCTGCTTCATTTCTCGAATCAAATCCGCCTTTTGGCGCATGAGTCCGGGATACATTGGAATTTCTTTTACTTCTGGATAATATTCTTCGAGGTCCTCAATCCCCGCCGGATTGTTGAGGAACATTCTGAACAAAAGTTCTTCTGCTTCTTTCTTCTGACCAGACTCATGCAAATAGGCCACTTTGCGATATCCCAGTTCGGTGCTTTGCGGACATTTTTGCCAGCCTTCGTTTACGGCATTGAGGGCGCGGATGTAATCACTTCTTTCGAAGAAAATATCGGAGTAGTCGAGCCATACGTCTTCATTTTCGGGAAAGCGCGCCACAAGAGCTTCTGTAATGGACTCGGCTTCGGCCCAGCGGTCGAGTTTTTTGAGTAATTCTACCAGAAACAACTGGTAATCGGGATTATCGGGCTCCAATTCGATAGCCCGCTCTATAAACTGAATGCCTTCGAGGGTTTTTTCCTGCATGTCGAGCACAAGACCCATTCCCAGATATGCATCAGCAAAATGTTCGTCGGTTTGCAGTGACTTGCGGTAATAGAATATGGCCTTGTCCAGTTCATTCAGTTTTTCGAAACATTCGCCTACGTGGCAATACAATGGTGCCTGGGGCTGCTCCCACGTGTAGGTTTCTTCAAAAACAAGGATGGCTTCCTGAAAACGATCCAGCTTAAACAGCGAATGGGCTTTGTTGAAATAAGCAGGGGTGAAGTCGGGTTGAATGGCGATACAATAATCGTATGAATCTATTGCCTCTTCCAATTGCTCAAGACGCTGCAGCGCATTGGCTTTGTTGTACCAGGCGGGAAAACTGAAAGGATGTTGTTCGATGAACGTTTCGTAATACTCCAGGCTTTCGGCGTGTCGATCGCTGATATCGTAACAATAGGCAAGTTCATAGAGCAGGGTTTCATTCTCGGGATATTTGCTAAGCGCTTCGTGGATGATATCGATGGCGCGATCATGGCGATCCAGATTCTCATACTCCAATGCAATTTCGAGGTAGATATCCATCTCATATTCTGCATTTCCAAGTGCCAAAGCACGTTTCAGGAGCTCGATGCTCTTTGAATGTTCGCGTTGTTGGCTGTAAATACTGCTCATGGTAAGGAGCATTTCCTCGTTATGCGATTCGAGTTTTTCGAGCATTTTTAATTTCGCCAAGGCGCGGTTGAGATGTCCCATGGCAGAGAGTATCTGACTTTCGCGCAAAAGCATAGACGTATTGTCAGGAAACAAGGAATAGGCGTATTCAATAACCTTAATGGCCTTGTTGAATCTGTTTTGGTCGCAGTAAAAATCGATTATTTCCTCAAACTCGTCGATATCAAAATAATAGGACTCGTTGCTCGAGAGCATCTGCTCATATTTGTTTACCAGTTCTTCAGTAAAATCGTGATCTCTGTTGTCTTCACTCATACGTCTTCTTCTCAGTTAGGCTGCAATTTTCGTGGCTGTTTGCAGTGATATTTCAAATATACGTGCAATGCTCGGTATATCGATCTTGTTTCGGTTTGGTTTTTAACAAGAATTATTCCATTGGTTGATAAAATGACAAGATGACAAGGTAGTTGGGGATTTTTTTACTGGGATTAAAAGAGGATGGTTGAGATTTTTGGGATTTTCATGCGGCTGGGAAAAGGGATGAAGGGTACAGAAATGTTGTTTCGGGCGCCGCTGGCACTTTTTATTTTCACCATGAAGAAGTTAAGGAATTAAGATTCCTGCGGAATGGGTGCGATCGGGATTTTGTTTGACTGTGATTAAAAGAGGATGGTTGGGATTTTTGGGATTTGGTTGTGTCTTCGGAGATGGAATAGTGAATGCATTAAAAGATAATTTGGCGCCAGGAAGGAGGTCTATCGCTGCGCTCGGGATGACAGGGTTGTCAATTGGTCAAGGGCGCGGAAAAAGGGGAAGAGAAAGGGCGGCGCAGCTGCCCTTTCTCTTCCCCTTTTTCCGCGCAACAGCTAACCTCCATACTGTCTGTCATCCCGAGCCCAGCGAGGGACCTTTGTATCTACCATCCTTATTTATTGATTGTGCAAAACCCATTCAGCCTCAGGCTAAAAGCTACAAAAACAAATTATGAATTGCCAAACTGAGGTGTATTGCATTAGGCCGCGCCAGGATCAATCCTTCTTTCATTATAGCGACACATACACTTTATTACGTATTTGATATCCGATGTCCAGGTGTGGAGGCCAGGAAGTTTTTCTCAAGTCGCATGCGTAATTTTCCCCATGAAGGCATTAAGATTTTCCGTCGAGTGTTAGAAAAGAAAAAATGTTTTCTCCTTCTTTCATTCTTTTTCTTCCAACTCTTTGAGAATGGCGTTGACGTCTTCTTCGGTGGAGGACAATTTTTTTTTGCAGATTTTGATGAGTTCTGCAGCGCGTTTCACTTTTGATGATAACGCATCAACGGAAATTTCGCCACCTTCGATATCGGCAACGATCTGCTGCAATTCTTCAAATGCCTCTGCGTAGTTTTTTTCTGTACTCATGATTCTTCCTTTTTTGACTTTACAATGCTGGACGTTTGTCCGCGATGATACTGTGTGATCAGAACATCTCCTTCCTTAATTTCTGAAACAGAAGTGACTGCTTTGTTTTTGTGCAGCGTGATACTGTAACCTCTTTTGAGAACATTTTCCGGATGAAGGTGATGTATTTCGCGTTCGGTACCGGCAAGTTTATTCTGACTTTGTTGCACAAACTGCGAAGATGCAAAAGCCAGTTTGATGCGTTGAAATGACACATTGTGTGCAGATGTGCTCAGACTTTCGCGACTCGAGCGCGAGGCCAGATCAGCGAGTTGAGCGATGGCACTTTTTTCATTTCGCAAATACAAGATGCTGTGTTGCTTCAGCGAAATCGCATAACGCTCCATGCGATTTTTATCTTCATTCAACAAGGCATTCACGGTAGACTTAAACAACCTTGCTTCTGACTGCAGTTTGTGATTTTCTTCGAGCAGCATTTTTCTGGCAGTTGCAGGAATGATTTGTGCTGCTTCCGAAACGGGCACTGCAAATAAATGCAAACGCTGAAGCAAAAACTCCGCGAGTTTGGTGGGTGTAATGGCATTCTGAAATGCAACCAATTCGCTTACGGTTTCATTTGTTGCGTGGCCAATCCCCGTCAAAACAGGAATGGGAAAACAGGCAATTTCTTTGGCAAGCACATAGTTGTTGTAACACGACAATCCAACATCTCCTCCGCCACCGCGAACTATAACAACGGCATCAAAATGCCCTATCACCAACTTAATTCTGTTCAATTGTTCGATGATGGACGAGATCGCATTCTCGCCCTGCAACAACGCCGGAAACAACATGTGAAAAAAAACATAGCCGTATGGATTGCCATTTAATACATGTAAAAAATCTGCATATCCTTTGCTCGTTTCGACAGAAATAATGGCGATGCGATTTGGTAAAATGGATAGTTCTCTGGATTTATTGCGGTCGAATAAATTTTCACTCTTTAATCGGTGAATGGCTTCCTGCTTTTCCTTTTCAAGGTCGCCCAATGTATAAGCAGGATCGATGTCCTGAATATGCAACGACATGCCATACCGCGGATCAAAACGAATGGATGCGAGCAAAAGTACCTTGATGCCATCCTTCAGAGGTTCGCCCAAAACTTTTTCGAAATTGGCATTGATCTGAGTGTATTGAGCACTCCAGATGGTAGCGCGCATTTCGGCTACCACTTTGCCATCTACCTTTTCTACAAGCTCGGGATAGGCATGACCGGAATGTGAATAATACGAAATTTTGTTGATCTCCGCGCGAATCCAATAAGCAGAACCATAGCGCTCTGAAATAGTCCGTTGAATGCTATTGGCAACCTCCAGCAATGAGAATATTTTTCGATCCTGAAACAACTCCGGCATGGAACGCAAGGTAGGACCATCACCACTCCTTTTTCACTCCAACTTATCAAAAAAAACGGCTCGTTGAAAAGTTTTTTTCGTCTGCAGAAAGGAGCAAAATCGCTTTTGCAATAGGGCTTCTATGGCTGGTTTTTATATTTCTGATAACTTGCGCCTCCCCAGATTGCCTTCATTTGCAGAACGAAAAGAAAATAGCGCTTTCAATCATGGCCGACAGTTTTACCAACAATCCTGCTATTGGATTTTCAATTGGGACTAGCGGTAATTTCGATAAGAGGAAGTTTGCTCTTGCGCGTTTTCTTTACAACTTTTGTAAAAGACGCAACGGAGTTTATTTGTCGCGAGATCAACAAGGAATCATCTGTTTTTATAATTCAGATACGAAGGTTAACAGATGGAACGAATTGTTTGAGGAAATGCAATTGGTCTTTTCGGCTATTGGATTGGCAAGGCTCTATCGCACATGGCTTCGCTCTCATTTAATCAGAAAAAAACAAGCGGCGCACAAACCCTTTATTCATTGCTGGTACATTGGAATTTCGAAAGAGCATCGCGGCAATCGCACTGCATTTGAATTAAAACAGCTGCTATTCGAAGAGGCAAAGAAAACCGGTCGACCCATTCTGGCTGAAACCATGATTCCTCAAAACAAACGTGTTTACGAGCGCATGGGATTTCAGGAATATGACCGTGTGGAGGTGAGGGGAACTGCAACATTTCTTTTGAGATATGATGGTTAAGAAGAATCACACAATTGAGACCTTTCTTTAGTGGAAATTACATCAAGATTCAGTCTTCAAAAGCTGTGTCAATTGTGTTCAACTCGCCACATGAAAAAACCTCATTACGGAATTTCCTTCCTCTTCATAAGTGGCATCACAAGAAATCGCATCATAAAAAGTCCAATTACGAGACCACATCCAAGGATAGTAAGAATATAAGGAAGTGATTCGCAATGACCGTATTTTGAATCTCCGAAGTAATGAAAATCTTCTTTGAGGCTGAGATAGAGCAAAGCGAAAAAAATGACGACGGCAGTTTGAAAAAGAATAAACTGCAAAATTCTTTGTCGCCTCGTCCAGTCTTCACCAAGCATACGGCTCTTATATATGGCGAAAAATATGAGAAATACAAGCAGTCCAACCATCAGAAGGAGGATCGGGCCAATCAGGAATTTTGTTTTGAGGATATCCTTGTTCTCATACATGTCATTGAATTTGCAAGGATCAGCAAACAACTTTCCATACATCGCACATTCATATTTTACGGCATCCCAAAACCCGGACTTGGGCGAAATGATGAGTATGGTATCCAAAGGAATTGTGTCTACTTCAAACAAATTATCTAGCAATGCATTCCACAATTCCGGTTGATGGCGATCGTAACCAAGCGACCAAATAGCCACACCACCTAATCCATTGTCGAGGCTGTATTCATATTTGGCTGATAATGTTCTTGCATCGTCATACCAAATCTCTTTGATTTCGCCGATGTCATTCTCCCAGTATAGAAATGCAGATTGTTCATCATAAACTTTCCATTCTGCTTGCATGTATTTCTCTACAATATCACCATACGAAATATTTTCTGAAACACTTCGCTCAGCATTCCATATCTTGCCGAAGTAGGGCAGGCAAGCGAGAAATTTACCCGCCGGGACCTCCTGATTCAGATAATATGCAAAGGATTCTTCCATTGCAAAAGTATGGCCGCTGATGGGAGCAATCGGGCCGTAAGCAGACGTCATTGAAAAATCTATGATGAATAAATCCACGTAAGGATTCAACCCCTTTAAATCATATCCCCATTTTTCCGGATCTGCTGGAAGAGTGACCGATAATTCATAACCTGCATTGCTCTTTTTGAGACTGTCTGATAACAGATGAATAAATTCAACGAATTTTGAATCACAATTTAATGGCAATTGATCAAAGCGAATGTTTATTCCATTGGCATTTCTGACGCGTATTAGTCTGCAAACATTTGTGGCCAGATTCACATAGTTCTTATAGCTATTGAAAAAAGCTGACACATCATTCTTCTCAAATACGGTGAGTACCACATTACAGTTCTCACGTCGCGCATCATCCACTATTGGTGCGGATAACCATCCATAGAGCGAATCATAGCCCCCGTTTTTAATGTTGAGATCGTACCCATAATAAGCAAGTGTGGTAAGCAGTTTGAAATTATAGCCATTATAACTGCTATTCATCCATTGGGGATGATAACCAAATACTTTTCCTTTTCTATTTATTTGCAGTAGCTTCTTGTGGACCTCCGTTTCGCTAATGGTGTCATATACAATTTTAGAACTAACCAGCAAATCACGCACCGCATTCCTTGCCTTCAATTCTTGATTCATCAATTCTTCAACCTTAATGCTTTGTTCCACCAGTGGTGCAATCTTAGCAGCAAGTTTTTTTAACTCCTCTGCCGAAATTTCACTTTTACACGAATCACATATGACGTAAAACTGCAGAACACTATCCAATTTCACCTTCAGGTAGTCCGTGCATTCGCGAAGTTCCTTTTGACTTCTTTTTAGACTATCGCTTAAATCCCAATCCTTCATTCCCATGTTTTGAATTCTGCTCTGCAAGTCCTCAAGCTTTTGATAGGTCCTATCCATGGCTACTGTTCTGTGCAGAAGGTTGTGATAAAGTTCTCTGTTGGTGAACATATGCCACATACTTGCAGATCTGAAATTGCTTTCCAACTCTGCTATCAAATCACCGAGGTTTATAGTGTCATTGGAAGATTTGGCTGCATTGATATCAGTCGTCACCATAGTGTCACTTTGATTGCCGGCCATCAGGTCACTACTATAATATATGAAAAGTACAAATAGTAGTAAAATAGTTTTCATTTGACTCTAAGGTTTTAGTCGAGCGAAGATGAGTCTGTTTGATGCAAATAAAAAAATATTTTGGTATTTAAAAAAAATAACTATCATTGCCTTGTAAAACAAAAGTGGAACTGAAGACTATGCAGCCGTTGGCAAATTTCCCACCAAATGTATTTACATTAACTTAACCTAAATGCCGCGAGGCATTATCTAAACCTTCTATATTCTCACCGTATGATCTATGAGTCTCTGTCATGCATATGCACTGAAATGAACCAGTACTTCAACGTCAAGTTGAGTTTAAATGAAGACCGTGTTATACTAAGTGCGCTGGGCAAACAAGAAGGAGGAATTGCTGTAAACACTGAAAACAAAGTAGTGATGTCGTTGGTACACATCGAACGCGAAACCGCCTTTCGTAACAATCCCAAATTACCAGCATTACCTGTAGGTACAAACCAACCGATTCAACTGAATTTATTTGTTCTTTTTGCATGCAATTTCAGTGCCGGCAACTATTCTGAAGCGTTGAGATTTCTTGCATTTGTCATTGCATTCTTCCAACAAAAAGGAAGTTTCACACATTCCAATACACCATCATTGAACACACGCATTGAGAAAATAAATATAGAAATGGCAGAGGTTGCTTTTGATCAATTAAACAATTTATGGTCGATGCTCGGTACACCTTATATGCCCTCTGCCCTCTACAAAGTGCGAATGATACAGATAGATGACTCCATCATTCGGGAATACCGTCCAAACATAGAGGCCATCGATTCCAATTCAAAAAATCTTTGATCAAACCATGTCACAGAATTTTGAAATATTGACCCGCATATCATTCAGGCATGGGTATTTTCACAATTCCGTGGCCACATGTTTTGAAGTAAATCCTTCGCAAAATTCTCAGACCACACTGCTGAACCATGGGCTCCTATTTAAAAGATATGCCGATGGATTCGTTATTGCGGGCGAAAAAAACAATCATCCCGTTTCGTCCGAATCGGAAATTTCGGTAACTCTGCGGCTGGAAGTATTTGTGTCCGATACTACCTTCTACACCATCACGGAAGCTCTTCCTAAAAATCTGAACAACTCCATTTTTTATTTCAGAAATGCGGGAGAACTGCTGATCCATGAAGGCGAAAATCTTCTGCATTCCTCTTCCCATGTTGACGAGAACGACCTTATGTTCACGTATGATTCCGCAAAAAAACCCAACTTCTTTGGATACATCATTCTGGCAATAAATCCGTCACTCAAAAAAAACTACGTGATTCGGTTTCAGGAAAAACAGTCCTACTGGAAATATATTCTGGTAAGTCCTCATTACTCACAAACGGAACATTTGATGGTAGTTGGGGAAGAAACAAATTTCCGCGGCCCTCTGGACGTGGAGTTGAATGATAAAAAGAAGGCTATAATTTTTATTTCTGAAAAGAAGCTGAGTATGCGTGAACAATATTCCAAACATTTTCAACTCATCGAGAAACCAACAACCCAAAATAATTCAACTCGCATACTGATTCAGGCAATGCCAACCCCATCTCCCACCAATATCTCTTTATCATCAAAGGAGTACGAAGAACAAAACGAATCTTATTCTGAAATAATAATTTAATAAATCCCCTAAAAATAACATGGAACCTAAACTCATGACGCCGGGTGTTTACCTGGTTGAAAACAATGCCTTCCCGAGTTCAGCGGTAGCCGTAGAAACGGCCATTCCTGTCTTTATCGGCTACACATCAACTGCAGCGTGGAAAGGTAAAGACTTAAAAAAAGTACCGACACGCATTACCTCCTTTGCCGAATACAAAGAGCGATTTGGTGAAGGTTTTTCGGCCAAATTTGATGTGTCCGAAATTGAGGAAGCTGAAACGACCGATGAAACAAAGGCCGGAGCTAACACTGAAACGACCCCCAACACACCACCGAAGGTCGTATCTACTATTGGAGGCAAAAAACTTACCGTTTCTATTGCTGCCCAAAATACCGCTTATATGTACAACAGTATCCGTCTGTTCTACGCAAATGGCGGTGGCCCATGTTATATTCTATCTGTCGGGTTGTATGAAGACACCAAGGTTGACATTAAACCCGATGACTTTGGCGAAGACGTTTTTAAACTTCTCGAAAAAGAATATGAGCCCACACTCATTGTCATACCAGATGCCATTTCACTTGGCAGGCCTTGTTATAAAATTTATGTAAATGTTTTGGCTCATTGCGCCAAGATGCAAAGCAGATTTGGCATCTTTGATCTGGTTCAGTTCACACCGACGTCTCAATTATCTACGGTTGCTGAAGACTTCAGGTATGATATTGGTACCCAAAATTTAAATTACGGTGCGGCGTATTATCCCTGGCTAAAAACATCCATAGTCAATGCATCTGAAATTACATTCCAGAATCTAACAAGTCCTGGCATATTATCAACCCTGCTGTCTGAAGATGACGCCCAACAAGTGCTCAAGAATTTTGAAAGTAAATACACCCCGGGGTTAACTGCTGAGGCTACACCAGTGAGCACAAGTGCGGCGAAACCCAAGGACAAAACGAAGGAAACCACACCTCCGGCAGGTGAAGCCGCACCTGAAAAAAAGCCCGCAACAAAATCGGATCTTTTGAACTTCCATCAGGCTTTGTTGGCAACAAGCCCCACTTACAACCAATTGCTCGACGAAATCAGAGGTCGCCTCAATGAGCTGCCATCAAGTGCTGCGATGGCAGGCCTGTATACTGTAATTGACAACAGCCGCGGCGTATGGAAGTCACCAGCGAATATTTCTGTAAACATGGTGAATGCTCCAGCCGTAAATATTTCTCACGATGAACAGGAAAAACTAAACGTTGACGTAATCGCTGGCAAGTCCATAAATGCCATTCGTTCATTTCCCGGAATTGGCACTTTGGTATGGGGTGGCAGAACGCTTGATGGCAATAGCCAGGATTGGAGGTACATCAATGTAAGAAGAACCATGATTATGATTGAGCAAAGTCTGAAGCTGGCAACACGCGCATACGTATTTGAACCCAATGATGCCAATACCTGGATAACGGTCAAAAGCATGATGAACAATTTTCTCCTGAATCTATGGAAACAAGGCGCTCTGGCAGGATCTGCACCCGAACAGGCATTCGATGTGCAAGTAGGACTTGGCTCTACCATGACACCCAATGACATCCTTGATGGAAAAATGCTCATCATGGTAAAAGTGGCAATCGTAAGGCCGGCCGAATTCATTGTTATTACTTTCCAACAACAAATGCAACAATCATAGACCAATTTAAACTAACAACATAAAACTTCACTACAATGGCAGACGATGGATCAACCCAATCAGCAGCAACATGGCCTCTGGTAAAATTCTCATTTCAGGTAAAATGGGACGATGCTGAATTTATATTTCAGGAAGTGTCAGGCTTATCTTCCGAAACCCAGGTCATTGAATACAGAGGAGGAAGCAGCCCTGTATATTCAACAGTAAAAATGCCTGGAATTCAAAAATTCTCTAACGTGACGCTCAAAAAAGGTATTTTCAAAGGAGACAAAAATCTATGGGACAAATACAATCTTATAAAGATGAATACCTACAAGCGTGCAACGATTACGATTAGTTTATTGGATGAAGCACAAGGTGTAGCAATGAGTTGGACGCTCACCAATGCTTTTCCTGTAAAAATTACCGTCACAGATATGAAATCGGATGGCAATGAAGTTGCCGTAGAATCTATGGAATTGGCGCATGAAGGGCTCAAACTAGCCTAGTTATAAAAAATGGCACAATTAATTGGTTCACCAAATTTTCCGGCTGCGTTTTCTTTTAAAGTAAACGTAGCCGGAATTAGCGGATTATTTGAAGGAAGTTTTCAGGAAGTTTCTGGTCTTGAGTCAAAAATAAATACCGAATCCATCAAAGAAGGCGGTGAAAACAGGTTTGAACACAGACTTCCTACACCGCCGAAACGCAACAATCTGATATTAAAACGCGGACTTCTTGTTGATTCGGGATTATCGGACTGGGCAAGAAATGCTCTTGAGAACTTTTCATTCACAACCAAAACTATCACAGTTAGCCTACTCAGTGAGAATTCTATTCCTCTCATAACATGGGTTTTTGTTGATTCATATCCAGTATCCATGAAATATTCTGACCTCAAGGCACAAGAAAATGCCATCGCAATCGAGTCATTTGAACTCGCCTATTCCTACTTCTATAAACTTTAACTACAACACGCTGAGAACATGCCTATAGAAATCCGTGAACTAGTGGTAAAAATGAATGTCCAGAAAAATGACGGCAGCACATTGACCCCGCAGGATCTGGCTGAATTAAAATCAAGCATTGTTCAGGATTGTCTTGCGAAGATCAATAAACACCTGCAACATAATTCCGAACGATAATATGGCTCTCGTAAAACTTAAGATTACTGGATATACCGACCCTACGTGTTCGAGCCAAACTGGTTCTCCCCTCCAGGTTATGTTTAATCCCGATAGCTATTCCAGAAATTATACAGTAAACTACAACGATTCAAAAGTTATTGGTGAAAACAACAACACGCTGCTTTTCCGAGGACTTTCGGGCAGTGATATGAAACTCAAATTAATTGCTGATGGCACCGGTGTTGTTCCTCTTCCAAGTGGTGTAAAAAATGTGGATGACTACATTGAAAAAATAAAAGAAATAACTTATTCTTATCAGGGATCTGCGCACCGCCCCTGTTATCTCAAAATTGTCTGGGGAAGTCTTTCAATCATCTGCGTATGCAAGACGCTCAATATTGCCTACACACTTTTTAATCCAGATGGCTCCGCACTGCGAGCCACCATTGAACTCGGAGTTTCCGAAACGGTTGACTTCAAAACGAAAGCCAAGGAAGCGAAAAAAAACTCTCCAGACCTAACCCATTTGCGCACTGTTCAGGTGGGTGATACATTGCCACTTATGGCATTTAAAATTTATGGAGATAGCTCTTATTACAAAGACGTAGCCCGGGTAAATGAATTATCGAGTGTTTTTGATATTTCTCCCGGAGACCAGATCTTTTTCCCACCGTTAAAAAAATAACCATGGCTTCCAAGATTCCAACTGACATATCTGATAGTACTGTTAACTTTACCGTTAAAGCAAATGGAACTGCAATTAAGGACTATTACCCGGTTACCTCCATTGAAATTTCATCGGTGCTCAATAAGATTCCACGTGCCGAAATCACATTAATTGACGGAACTGTTGAGTCTGAGGATTTTCCAATCAGCGAATCTTCAGATCTCAAACCCGGAGTGGAAATTGAAATACTCTGTGGATATGGCAGCGAACCGCCAGCCAGTCTGTTCACTGGAGTCATTGTTTCACAATCTGTACAAATAGATGACAGCGAGCCAAACAGATTGGTACTGGTCTGTAAACACAAAGCTTCCGTTCTCACTTACAACCGAAAGGAAGCGATGTTTCTAAAAAAAAAGGACAGCGAAATGATTGCTTCCATTATTCAGACAAGTAGCCTCAAAAGCCGTGTCGAATCGTCCACCATCATCCATGATTACATGTTTCAGAAATCTGCTACAGACTGGGATTTTATTCTTGCAAGGGCGGAGATGAATGGATATGTCGTTTCATTTGATGCAGATACCATCGTTGTTGGACCACCCGCATTCCTAAGTTCAACTGTGCTGAATATCGTTTACGGACAATCCATCCTGAGTTTTACCGGTGAAATAAATGCGGAGCATCAGGCCTCCGGTGTGAATGCATCTGGTTGGGATCTGAAAAGCCAAAGCCTGTTGACAGAAAAAGCTTCTGAGCCAAAGCTTAATAAACACGGAAATCTCAACGGACAAGCCCTTTCATCTGCACTGAACCAAAAAGAATTAAACCTTACCTACAACAATCCGCTTTCGAAGGCCGAATTAAAATTGTGGGCAGACAACCAGTTGTTGCGTATGAGAATGGCATCCATAAAGTGCACCATAAGCACTCTGGGCAATGGACTCGCGCTGCCCAATGTGGCCATTGCAATTTCGGGACTTGGCGATCGATTCAATGGACCAGCTTATGTTTCAGAAGTTGAACACCGCATCTCACCGGGCAGTTGGACCACACAAATAAAAACCGGCCTTAGCTTTAACCGCATCAGTGAAAAAAAGGACTTCTCCAGTCCTGTTGCCGGAGGGCAATTGCCACCGCTTCAAGGTTTGCAAACGGCCGTTGTAAAAAAAATATCCGAAGATCCACTTTCAGAATTTCGCATTCAGATCCAGTTAAATTCAAAATCGACAACACCGCAGCCTGTATGGGCAAGACTTGCCACGTTTTATGCTACAAGCTCTGCGGGTTCAGGTTTTGTGCCCGAACCAGGTGATGAAGTGATTGTGGGCTTTTTAGAGAATGATCCGAGGTACCCGGTTATTCTGGGCTCCCTCTACAGTTCTGCACATCCTGCGGGAACTCCACCGCCCGACGAAAAGAACAATCTGAAAACAATTGTTACAAAGAACAAATTAAAACTAACCTTCGACGAAGAGAAAAAATCAGTTAGAATAGAAACGCCTGGGGGTAATTATTGCTTGTTGAGCGATGATGACAAATCCATCGAAATAGCCGATCAGAATAGCAATAGCATTAAACTATCGTCTTCAGGAATAGAAATAAAGAGCAATAAAGACATTACTCTAAAAGCGAACGGCAATATTTCGCAGAATGCCACGGGCAAAATAGACCTCGTATCACAACAGGATTCTACGCTCTCGGGACTCAATGTGAATTGTACTGCTAAAATAGGATTTACGGCGAAGGGAAATGCGACGGCCGAAATTTCTGCATCTGGCCAGACAACAGTAAAAGGAGCAATTGTAATGATCAATTAATATGGGAACACCAGCAGCACGCCTCAACGATATGCACACCTGTCCAATGCAAACTCCCGGACTTCCACCCATCCCACATGTGGGCGGTCCCATTGTAGGACCAGGAGCACCTACCGTGCTCATTGGGAAATTGCCTGCAGCCACCTTGGGTGATATGCTCGTTTGTGTTGGTCCGCCCGATAGCATTATAAAGGGATCGGCCACGGTGATGATTTGTGGCAAACCCGCCGCTAGAATGGGCGACAGTACTGCACATGGCGGTACCATCATTCTGGGTTGTCCCAATGTTCTAATAGGAGGTTAATATGGAAACAAAAACATTCTTAGGTCAGGGATGGAAATTTCCGCCATCATTCAGCAATTCCGGAAAAACTGCGTTTAAAGTTCGGGATCTGGAAGACATCATCGAAAGCATTGGCATTATACTCAATACCCAACCGGGTGAAAGACTCATGAGGCCTGAATTTGGATGCAATCTTCGAAAATTTGTTTTTGACCTGCTCGATTCCAATTTTATCACAGAACTCAACCATGAAATCTATTATGCGCTTCTCAATTTTGAACCACGCATAGACTTTATTGAAGCCCGTGTTGCTCAAACATCACCACTGGAGGGTATTGTGCAGATCGAAATTTCATTTTCCATTATAATAACCAATACACGCCACAATATCGTTTTTCCCTATTATTTACTTGAAGGTACCAATATCTGAATACGATGTCCAAATTTGGCCGGGAAATACAAAGCATCAGCATGAGCCAGCAATCTAGGATCAATCCTGCTCTTGCCCCCGACTTTATGCAAATAGACTCCCGGTCCAAAGAAGAATTACTGATATACATTGATCAATTATCCGATGAAATAAATTTCTACAATTCTGAAAATGAAATCCAGGGAACTTGGGACGATCTGCTGTTGGCTCACCCCACCATCAACTGCATCATTGCCGATAGGTTTACAAAAGACACGGTAAAGGAATTATTCAATCATCATCAGAAACGCATTCGAGATTCAGTTTCTGAAGAAGTGAAACTCGAACACATTCATTCTTTGTTCCAATTTCTTGCAAAACTTTCCAGAATATGCCAACTCCAAATTGAACTTTTCGAAAATCACATTCAGTTGATAAAAGATGACTTTCAACCATTCTACTTGCTTGAAAAGTCACTCCAACTGCTGCGGTCAAACTACGGCAACAAGCCCTTTCAGAACATTCACACCGGTGTGTTTTCAAGCTCATTCAATGTGCCCGAAATCACGAACACTCTGGGAGAAACCGATTTTAAATCCATTGAAAAAAACGACTTTCTACTTCTTTACAAAATTGCGCATGGTTTCGTGTGGGTCCTTGATCGTCTGAAATTGCAGAGATCAAAATACATAGAAACTCATCCCCTGGAAACTGGTGAACTGGAGCCACAAATTGGGATTATCATGAGTTTTATTGGCTTGTATAAAACAATTCAGGAAAAGGCAAATAGCCTCAATAAAAAACACCTCGATTTTTATTATACGACTCTTCTTCAATACGAAAAACAAGACCAGAGAGCCGATTCTGCCATTCTCATTTTAGAACCGGAAGGAGATGCAAAACCAATTCATTTGAAAATGGGTCATCGTTTTCTGGGCATCTCGCCGCATTTAGATGAGCGTATTGAATATAATTTGGTTGATGACACGACAATTACGAAAGGTACGATCGCAAAAATAATTTCACTCACTTCGGCACGAGTGGTAAAATTAAAATCCAAACATCTTTCAGAATTGGATTTGGTTGAAACGGAATTGTATTGCAGTGAGCCACTCCATGTTCCCCCCGTACAGGTTATTGCCAATAAAAAAAACAATCCTGCATGGAATGCGTTTTATCGCACAACGCAGATCAGCACTGCACAGCAGGCATCGATGAAATTTGCCAATACTGGCTTGTTGGTGAGCAGTTCATTGCTGAGCCTGCCATCCGGCAATCGTGAAATACATATTTCATTCGAATTGAAGTCTTCAACAATCATTTCGTTTGTCAACTTTATCAACGAATATGCCACACGATCTCAAAAATCTTTACAAGCAAGTACAAACGAGATTCTTACAAGCGCCTTTATACTCTCATACAGTGGTCCGGAAGGATGGGTTGATATCCCTGAATATTATGCTACTGTAAAAGTTGTTGGAACGGATAATTTGCACCTTGACCTAACAATTACACTGGATGAATCAAGAGTCGGTATTATGCCATGCAAACCAATTATCCACGAATTGTTCTTTGCTTGTGACCGACCTGCCATAAAAATACTGGCAAGTCCCCATGCTGAAATATCGCCAGGTAGTTTTCTTACAGAAACGAATATTGAACGAATTTCCATTCAAACAAATGTAACAAACTTTAAAGCACTTGCCTTGCAAAATCAGCTTGGCGCTCTTAGTGCAGACAATCCCTTCTTGTTATTTGGACCTTTGCCACAACCTGGTTCCTTCTTTCAATTCAACAACCCTCAAGCAATTAACAGATACACAAATCAACTGTGCTTAAATTTTACCTGGCTGGGCTTACCAACATGCGAGGGTGGTTTTAAAACACACTACGAAAACTATGGAAAACTCCCTAAAGAATCTGATTTTCTGGTGAGAATTTCGTCCGTAAGTCATGGCAAAACAAGTCCTGAAATTGAAGCCCGTGATGTGTTTCCTATCTTTTATCTGGACACTGAAACTAATCGCACATCCTCGCACACGCATGTGGATATTGCCAATATGCGACACCTGAATCTCATGAGTCAAAACAAGGGGATTTCGGGTGCCTTTGAAACTCTGACAACAGGCAAGGAAGAAGAAGCACTCCGGATTGAGCTTATCTCTCCCACCGATGGTTTCGGCCAGAATACCTATAGCAGGATATTTCCGGAAATCGTAATCCACAACTCCAACAAATGGAAAAAAAAGAAGGCCTTGCCCAACCTGCCACTGACTCCACTCGTTGAAAGTTTCTCCATCAACTATGGTCAATATGTCTCTGAAAAACCCGACGAAATACAGCTCAATGAAAATAAAACCATTCAATTATTTCACCTTCACCCTTTCGGATATGAAGACCTAAATCAACCACAGGCAGGTACAGTCAAACATTTCTTACCTCCTCAGCCGGATGGTGGAAATTTGTTGATCGGTTTAAAAAATCATGAGCCTGGTTCTTTCCTGCATTTGTACTTTCTGCTTGATGAGCAATCCTACCATCACACAGGACATTCGGAAGGTAAATTAAATTGGTCCTATCTGGATGGCAACACCTGGATGCCCATCAGTGAAAAAAACTTAATCAGTGATTCGACTTATAATCTTATTTGCAGTGGCATCGTTGTCGTTAAATCGCCTGCACACTCCGAAAAAAAAACCACTATTCTGGACCCGGATTTATTCTGGATAAAAATACAAACATCAAATCCGCAATTGTGCAATCCCAGAATTATCTCTGTATTCGCCAATGCATTGGTGGTGCAACGGAATAGAGCGCATACAATACCTGTTGCAGGTCCTATTCAAATTGCATTCGGTGCCATTCAGGAGTCATTTGAAGGCATAACGGGTGTTTCTGCCATACATCAAATTGCAGATTCGTTCAATGGACAAAAAGCAGAAAGCGATTTGTCCTATTACCAGCGTGTAAGTGAACGATTGAGCCATCAAAACCGACCCATACGACCTCAGGATTACATTGAAATGATATTGGAACGTTTCCCGGAAATCCTGATTGTTAAATGTTTTCATACCACATATGATGATTATGTAATAACGCCGGGTGTCTATCTGCACTTCATATTGGTGCCACATTTTACTGGTGAAATCCTTACTTCCCAATCTACACCTCTGGTAAGTTTAAAGACCATGGTAGAAATTAAGCAGTTTCTCAAACAGTATGTCTCACCTTTTGTGAGGTTCGAAGTTGGCAATCCAGTTTACGAGCAAATTAAAGTAGTTGGAAAAATTAAACTTTCAACCTTTGCTCAGGATTCAGGAGGAAAATATCTGGAACGCTTCATTTCAGAATTGAATAATTATATCTCACCCTGGCAATCAGGAGACGAATCGAGCCTTCAACTGGGTAGTAAAATATACCTCACAGATTTGCTTAACTTCATCAAGTCGAGATCATACATCGATTACATTTCTGGATTTTCAGTTGTACATCTTTACAATCACAGAAATATTCTGAACAACGAACTCGAATCACATGCAGAAGATACTTTTTACAATGCAGGTGATTACATATCAGGAACTGCACCCTATGCCATTCTGATACCATCACTTCATCATCTCATTACTTTGATTGATGATGATATGCCTTATGATACGCAACCCACAGGAATAGGCCAATTTATCATTGGAGAAGAACTTCTTCTCCAGGAAGAAAACTGGCAAAACATTCCAAACGAAAATGTGGAATCAACAAATGATGAAGATGAATTCTCCATTTTTATTTCCTATCAATAACTGAAAACATGATTACTGACAATCTGAAATCTCAACACGGAAGGGAAGAATTGAAAGGCTATTTTCGAAATGGTGTAATACCCACTGAAAAGCATTTCGAATTTCTTATTGACTCCACCATCAACAAGCTGGACGATGGGTTTTCGAAAGACGAAAATTCTGGATACATACTCACTCCACTCGGCTCCTCCTCCAGGCTTATCACCTTTTACAAAAACATGGATCGCCTTGAACCCCTTTTTTACCTTGAAAAGGATGAACAACAATCGCCAAGTCTCAGGTTTGTTTCTGGTCTCAAAAATCCAGATGCTCATCAGGACGATAATGAATTAGCCAAAGACGACAAGTCCATTTTTTTTCATCAAAACGGGAATATTGGAATAGGTTCCAGATGCGAGGAAAACCACAAACTCGAGGTCAATGGATTTCTGGCAACCAAAGGACGTCTGGGAACATTTGCTTCGGGTACCGTACCCGCCAATGGCAAATGGCATGATGTAATAAAATCGCTGGACAATTGTCAGGCATTCGAAGTTATGGCACGTGCGGGTATCAAGCGCACTGGCAAATTTTCTATGCTTCACGCCATCGCACTCAATGCATTTGGCGAATCAACCAGCAAAATAAATAAAACAAGATCCTATTTTGGGTTCTTTTGGAATCGACTGAACATAAAATGGGAAGGATCAACTCATGACTACGCCCTTAAACTAAAATCATGTCGAAACTTTGGAAAAAATGCCGTGATCCATTACCGCATTACCAAGCTCTGGGATGACGAATTATTCACCACAGATCAAAGTTTTTACGCTCCCGGGGAAACACATTAAGGTAGAACGATGGAAAATATCGCCTTTCCCATAACAATACCCAAAAGGACAGAAGATGCATCACAAGATGATTTCTTCACATTGATAGCACAAGCTATACAATTGGCACAAGCCTATTCGTATCAACAATGGACCGATTACAATTTACATGATCCCGGAGTTACCATTCTGGAGCAACTCTGTTTTGCTGTTTCCGATATTCTGTATCGGATGGAATTTCCAATTGAAGACCTGTTGACTAACGAAAAGGGAGAAATCGATTCTGACATTCATTCGTTCTTTTCGAAAGAAAAAATTCTCACTACAAATCCAGTGACGCTTACCGATGTGCGCAAATCTTTGCTGGATTCCATTGATGAAATCGAGAATGTTCACATCACACCTCTCCTGGCCAATGCACATTGGGGTGCTTTAAATGGTCTTTATAAAATTTCAATTCAATTGTCGGAAGGAATGACAACCGACAACAACTCACAGCAACAGAAACAGGAAGACATCACTGCCAAAATTCGGAAGCATTACGCCGAAATTCGTAATCTTGGAGAAGATAGTATTCAACACATTGAAATTCTTCAGCCGCTGCAGATAAAACTCAAATTCAAGATTGCTGTACCTGAAATTTCAGATGTTGAAAATGTCCTCTTGCAAATTATAGAGACCATTCGCGCTTACTTCAATGCAGGGGTTCACTATCAATCGCGTGAAGAGGCCTTCAGAAATGGCATTTCCACAGATGAGATTTATGATGGTCCTAACTTAAAACATGGTTTCATTTCCGAAGCAGATATGCCACCTCATCTGGACAATGTAGACGCCCTTTATCTTTTGAACCTACTCAATAAAATCTCTGGAATAAAGTTCATTCAACAAGCTGAAATTACTGAGCCATCAACCAAACTGAACGTTCCCATTTCTATTCCACCCGGATTCTATGCTCATTTGGATATAGACTACCTGGTAGAACATATTCAGTTCACTTACCAGGATCACGTGATTAAAATGCTTCCTGCCTTTGTTCAAAGCATCAAGCGGAAACTCTCTTCCAAACGCAGTTCACCGCTCTACACTGCTCAAGGTGCGATCATTCACCGGGGCAAATTTCGCAATCCCGGAGTTTATCACTCCATCCAAAATTACTTTCCCGCACTCTATGGTATTGGTAAATTTGGTTTCAACAACAGCAAACAAAAAGAATTCTCTGGAGCATCCAAACAATTGAAAGCGTATTTGTACTTCATGGAACAAATACTCGCCAATTTTTTGCAGCAAATCTCTAACCTGGGAAAATTGTATGCACCATCTGATAACGAAGCCAACGAACAGACCTACAGCTTCGAATCACACATCGACATACCGGGTATCAAAGATGTAATAAGGCAATACACCATTCTGCAGCAAACACATGGCGAAAAAGAACAAAATCAATTGCATGTCGATCAACTACACTCGTTTCAAGACGTTTTAAAATATTCCAACGAAACTTTCGAAGTTTACTTTAAGCGTAAAAATGCCGTATTAGATCATCTTCTGGCTCGTTTCAATATTAGATTAAACCTCACTCCAATCTACCATTACTTCAAATACTATGGAGCCTCCCAAAAAGCTGCAAGAGAACAAAAAATAATACATTGGAAAAACGACATTCTCCGAACGATTCCTATTCTGAATTACTCGAAATTTCGCGGACTTAACTACACGCTGCCGGGTAACTCCACGCCTTTTAGCGATCGAATAGCCAAGTACCTTTACATAGACAACTCCAAACTCACCAATCTTACCAATGGATTTCAGACAGGTAAAGTCGCACTATTTAAAATCGATGAAAGTAAACAGCAAAACAACTTCACTGCAAGGATTGAAAATATTATTTGGAATTCAGAAACCTATCAAGTGATCATGAACTCCGATGAAGTTCTTGGGCAAACCGATCAGGCTAAACTTCTTGCAGGTGGCATACAGACAAGCAAACTTCATCTCTTTCTAAAACGGGGCAAATCCATTTTTAAACATGGAATTGAAAAATCGCACTATAGAATCGTTCCATTAAACTCTTCACCCGCACAGGTCCTGATAATTTTTAGAGCCCCTGAAGATGAATACTGGCAAATTGTGAGTCGCCACGCCTCATCAAAAGATGCAGAACAAGCCCTGCAATCTATCATTTCACAACTTCATTCCATAAATATTGAATCAGAGGGTTTTCACCTTATTGAACATCACTTACTCCGGCCTTCGTTTGACGCACCGGTATTTGGATACCGATTTCTTATAGCGCCTGATATCGTCATTTTTGAAAATGGCACTTTTAAAAACCATTCCGATCGAGAAAATGAAATCGATCGCTGTATAGAGTTGAGTCGATCCGTCTGGCCCAATCCATCCATTGCGGTCACCAATTTACCTTCATTTAAGATCAGGTACTATCCAATTGAATCGCCGAATACTCCCATTGAAATTACATCTGGTAATCTAATACTCAATGACAACCCACTGCTTTCCCGGCATTGTGAAACCATCGTACAACACATCAAAAAATTAGATGAAAACAACCGTGCTCATTACCCAAGATTCGAATATACCATTCAATTCACTGCTCAAACTACTCTTCCGGAATCCTTTTTAAGTCAACGACTCTCTTTTCTATTCCCTGCATGGACAGCGCGCTTTCAGGATCCTGAATTTCGTGAATTCGCCCATAGTCTTATCACTTCGCAATCCCCGGCCCATCTTAAGTCTGAGGTTTTTTGGCTCACCATTGCGCAAATGATAGATTTCGAAAAGCTATACACACTTTGGAAACAGGAATTGCAACTCAAAAAATTACAAGATAATAGTTACAGCGAATCTCTTCTCCTTCTTTTATTCAATTTGAAGAAGTAACTCATACAAAAATGAGAGATCCTACATACATATCCAAATGGAATTTTGATGTAACTATCGCAAACGGCATTGAGATCGAGACAACCTACAACTGCATTGGGACGATAACGGCAAACGAACTTTCAAACATTACTGAGAGTTTACTTAGTCAGCATTTTTCGGAAAAAGCCTATGTCCAAATCCATACGATATCACTGAATCTTGGTGTAATCTCCATCGAAACGCTCGAATCATCTATCATAGAGGCCTTTGAAATTGAGCTCGATCTTGAACTTAAAAAATTAAAGTCTGATTTTTCCTCCGAGCAATCGGAACAATTGTTTACTAATTCCAACAGTGAACTGACTGTTTTTACTCCATTCGATATCGTTATCCACTATCTTCTTCACGGCTATTTTCCAGGAATAAAAGTGAGTCATGATGAAATAAAGGAACTTTTGCTTGAGGTCATCCAAAACAACAGGCCCAACCTCCTCACTTTTTTCAGGTCAAATATTGCCCACAACCATGCATTGCACCGTTTTACAAGTCTGCTTGCGATAAATGAACTACGATCATTCATAGAACAGACGGTTTCCATTGAATCATCAGACATTCAATTCGTTCATTCTTTTGTTCGCAGTATAAGTGAGCATTTCAATACCGAAATTCGACATTCATCACTTTCCGAATTTGAGGTTTGGGAACTTCTTTTTTCTTCGATTATTGCCTCACACCATGAGAAATTCGGTGCCATCAATATGGCTCTCGACGCGTTGAAGCTTTTAACGAGTCCTCAACCGATTTCTTTAGTCCAAATTATGTCAGAAATGACTACGCCCGAATCTGCAGTGTCTATTTTGATGCAACGACATGTTGCAAAAAACGCAGATTTCAAGCGCCTATATGAAGGCATTGTGTCGGAGATTGATAATTCATTCGACTTTGAATCCGATTTCGGGTCAATTGCAAGTAACTACATCGTTAATGGTTTGATATCCAAGCATTTTATTACGCTGCAACAAAGCGGATATGTGTATGATTTGTTTGCACAATGGATTGATCGGGAATTCTCGGATAGTACAAAACTGGCCAAAATACTTGTCCATCACAATCAACGAAAAAGGTTTATTTCACTCCTCCATAAAAGATCCTTCCATAGCGTTCTAGAAATTCTAACACCGCGATATGCGCAGGAGATCATGCGTGTTTTTAACACCATGGAAATAAAGCACACTACAGTTCACCGCGACCTCTCAACACTAATCGATTTATTACTTTCTTCCATTGTTGATGATCGCAATTTCGACTGGAATGACCCATTTTTTAATCCACTTCGTACAAAAATGGATGCCCTTATCCATGTCAACACCGTTGCAGAAAAGCAAATACACTTTTTTTCGTCTGATGAAGGCTTGCAAACTTCACGCTCGCTTCATTCACAAGATGCTAGTACAAGGACAAATATCCCGGAGGAATCGTCAACCACAACTGATGAAAATCAAACAGAGTTGCATTTAGCAGCTGTTTATTATTGGTTAACGGAAGGGCAATTGCCTTTCTGGGCGCCCTCCACAATGTATGTTGATCCTTATGAATTTACCAAAATGCTTTCGAACCGCGAATCCGTTCGTTTAAAAAAAATCTTGTTAGATGCAGTTCTTCGCGGCATATCCCATCAAATTCAACCGACTTTTCTGCTGCAAGAAATTCGCAGCCTTCAACCGAAATGGTCATTTTTGGATGATCATATCTCGTTTCTAGATCAGGCACTTTCATCATACAATCAAGATATCGATGCAAGCGGATTTGACAATTTCATCCACGAAGGTTTGCAGCTACTTTTGGAAGTGGCCCTCCTGGAAGGAAGCCTGGAGCAGTTCGAAAACCAATTTAAAATGCGCATGGCAAGATTGTTTGGTATTCATGCCCAGCCATCTTTCCTAAAGCAGAATCCAGAATCGGATAGCCCAACTGATCAACCCAAATTACCTTACCCGAAAGGTCTTCAATTAAACGATCTGCAGAGTGAATTAAGTTCACAAAGAAAGTATGCTGAAAATAACATACTTCTTTCCTGGGAAAAACAAGAAGAACCATTTCTGCCACAAGAAATTTCCGAGATGGAGAATTGGCTTATTTATTATCTCAAAAATGGATGCTGGCCAAAAACGAACGCCGCACCGAATGATCATTCGCATCTGCTTCAACTGGTTAAATCCCTATTCATTTCTGATGCCAATAAGCTTCGCAATATCCTTTCTGGAACCCAAAGTTTAGCCCGGCATAAACTTCTGCTGTATGAAATAATTCTACATCAAAACGACCAAATTTCGCAAAATATCTCCTATCTCGTTGACGACTATCTGCAGCGGGATGTCGAAACCTACTTCAGCGAATTGTCTGAAACTGAAAATTTAGGTAGTTCAAGTCTCATAAAACATTTGTTTACAAATAAAATTATGGCGGGTCGTTTTCATGACTTGTTAGGTACGAAGATGGCATTCACTTCAACCATCGCTCGTATGTCTACCTTAGGCGATTCGTACTTCTACAAATTGCTGGACCTGTTTGACAATCTGATCAAAACAGATATTAATGAGATCATATATATATTGAAGCTCATCCATTCCGATGCTACTTCCAAAAAAAGAAGTGTTCAACTTTTCAGAGAATACACTCTTTCCGTTTTATTCCACCAAGGTCAGCTTCCAACGCACAAACAATTTCCAGACTTCCTTCTTTATTTGAGGCGCAAATCCGACCAGGACATTTACACACTGCATGCACATTTGATACATTTCGCCAACAAACCAGGAATTGCGTTGCCTCTAACCTTAAAGTCTGAAATGAAAAGTATGCAACAAAGCGCTGCGCATCTGCTTGATAAATTATCAACTATATTGCCCCAGTTGGTAGATGGTACCACAGAAAAACCTGTTGGTTCAATAATGAACTTAGACGAAAATAATATACAACCTGCCATTTCGAAACACGATATGATTTCCGTCGCAAACGCTGGCCTCATTCTTATCCATCCATTTATTCCCACCCTCTTAAAAAAACTGAATTACACTAACGGTATCGATTTTCATTTGCCAGAAGATAAAGAACGAGCACTATGTATGTTCTCAAGACTGGTGTCACCACAATCTGACCCCCTTGAATACAATTTGACTTTACCCAAAATACTCTGCAGCTATCCTCTGGATCATTCACCTCGACTCGCATGGGAACCAGATAGGGATGAAGAAGCAGAAATACAATCGTTGTTTGATGCTATTAGGCAGCAGTGGCTGGCAATGAAGAATACATCCAACGATGGCCTTCGCACAACTTTTCTGCAACGGAGCGGTTCTTTAATCGAATCAGAAGACTTCTGGAATCTGAAGATTGAGCCAACTTCGATTGATATCCTGCTTCAAACATTGCCCTGGGGAATGGGATATATGAAATATCCCTGGATGAAAAAACCAATCAAAATTGAATGGATCTAAATTTACTACAACTCAACAGTTCCACTTTAACAAGGGAATTCTTATGGCTGGCGCAATGCATCGACGAGCGATTCAAGGCCTACTTTCAAGCGGAAAGCCAAATCCCGGCCGAGTTCGCATTTGATGCACCACCCAATCTCGCTACAGATACGTCGACATACGCTGCGTATTTGAAGCGATTTGAGCTCAAAAATGAAGAACGGCTTATAATACTTCTTGCGCTTGCTCCCCATCTAAAACCGCAATTATTGGATGTCTTTTTTACAAAGAACAGTGGACTCGACAGATCATTTACAGAATTTGGAGGTATCCGGGGTCAGAATCACGCTGGATTTATTCCAACTCTCGAAACTGCCTGCTTCCTAATTGCGGGCAGTGATCTCGAAAAACGTATCCTTGTATTACGTATGCTTTCGGACTCAGAAGTATTGCGCACATTAAACATCATTCAGAGTGCAAGCCCAATGCATCAGGATCCCATGCAAAGTGTTCCATTGCAAATATCCAATGAATCATTGAGTCTGTTTACCTGGGGAGAATCGAAAAGACCAGACTACAATACACAATTTCCCGCACAGTACATTTCAACACTTGCCGATTGGAATGATCTGGTATTGCATTCTACCACATTATCGGAGATAGATCAAATCAGGGATTGGTTGAAACATGGCCATTCTATCCTTGAAATTTCGGGTCTGAAAAAACACATCAAACCAGGCGTGCGTGCATTGTTTTATGGGCCGCCTGGTACCGGTAAAACGATGACCGCTATTTTGCTTGGTAAAGAATTGAACCTCGACGTTTATCGCATCGACATTTCCATGCTTGTATCCAAATTCATCGGTGAAACTGAAAAAAATCTCGCACAGGTATTTGATCTCGCCATGCATAAAAACTGGATTTTATTTTTCGATGAAGCTGATGCACTATTCGGAAAAAGATCTTCCACCAATTCTTCGAACGACCGCTATGCCAATATGGAAGTCGCATACTTGCTCCAACGCATCGAAGAATTTCCGGGTACCATTATTTTGTCGTCCAACCTGAAGTCGAACATGGACGATGCCTTTGCAAGAAGATTTCATTCGATGGTTCATTTTCCGCTACCCGACACCATTCTTCGACTTGCCATTTGGAAAAACCTATTTTCCAATCACTGGGAGCTTGAAGACAAAATTGATCTTGAGGAACTCTCCAGAAAATACGAGTTGTCGGGAGGTGCTATTACCAATGTACTGCGCTATTGCGCCATTCAGGCTCAGAAAAGAACAAGCAATCTGATCTTGTGGGCAGATATTCTAACGGGCATCAGAAGAGAATTTTCAAAAGAGGGGAAGACCACCTATTAGAGAATTCAAAACCTAAAATTTCCAGCCCAGAAGAATCTGAAATTGTCGCACATCAAAATCCACGGAGTGGGTATTCACCACACGCGTATCTTTACTCTGGAACCTTTCTTTGGTATAATCTGTATCGGTATAACTCAGTTCAGTTGTCAACTCAACCTGCAACTCCACATGCTTGAGAATTTTGATACCAACACCCATGGGCACACCAAGTGCGATGCGTGATTGTTTGAGATTGGTGGTAAATTCGATGGTATCATTCTGCGCTGTATAATCCACATCGTAAAGGGCTAAACCCGATCCTGCAAGTATGGGAAGCGCTGTAAAATCAGATGATGCGAGATACCCTGCCAGATCATGTTGATAGGCAGTTTCTTTTATTCCAAAAGCCGCCTGTACACCCCAATATAGATAAAAAGGATTGTTGAATTTCCCCTTTTCAAAACCAGCACTCACTCGCCAGTCCTGAACATGTGTGCCGCGACTCAAAAAAGTAAGCAGTGTATCTGTGAAGGCAAAATAGCTTGCGTTGTAACTCAAAGGATCCCTTTCGAATTGCGTCATTAAACGCAATTTGTACTGGTCGTTCAATTTGTACTTATAACCAAATCCAATGGTAGTGCCCGAGCCGGTTCCGTCTACCAATTGCCCGACAGCTGGTGCCATATTAAATCCGATAAAATGACGGTAATCCTTATCAGTAGCTTGTTGGGAGAATAATGTCATGGGAATAAAAGCAAGGCCAAAAAGGGCAACTAGAGAAAGGCAATTTTTCATGGTAAAAGATTTTTGTGTTATTGTGCCGGCAGAGAACGCATTCAATCGAGGTTTAGTATATTTGTTTTATTCTTTCCCTAAAATTGGATTCTGTCATTTTAATCGAATGAACAAATCAAAGATGCCTTCGAAACTTCTGCGACCTGAGAGATTGTTTCTTTTCATCTTCGGATGCATTGTCGCATGTCCAACGGCATTCTATATTTACACTGCTTCGTTTGCCTGTTTTTTTGATTCAGATTTCTATTATGTATTGGGAGGTATCGCATTGCTCATATTCTGCGGCGCATGCTTGCTCATTGACAGGCTGTACACTTCTCGATTGATTCGATATGGCATCGTTGTTTCAATGGTATACATCTTGTTACTCGGAATTTACATTCCTGTGATTAAACCCTGGTTGATAAAGAACTCAGAGGACCGAGGCACCGTACTTCTACATGCTATACAGTCTTACTACAATCAGCAACGTTCATTTCCATCGAGCCTGGAGGACTCGTTCTTCTCCAATGTACAAATGCATACAATCGATCTCAGACCTTTTCGATACCGCGTTTACAATGGCAGTGATAACGAAATATATGCTGAGATTTCAGTAGGTTCATTTCGTGGAAAAACTGCGGTGCTGTCAACATTGCATCAAAAATGGTCCTATCATGATTGATACATTTTTAAATGACACTAAGAGATCGAGTGTGACCAATACCAAATTAAACAATGCAATGGAGTTTATCTTTGAATTTCCTTGAATTCAAAATGGCCCATTCTTCCGATTCAGAATTTCCAACCCAGAAATGCATGAAATCCTATATAATCCAAATTCATTGTTATATGCTCAACTTCCAACTTTGCGGTTTGATTGAGGTATTCAAATGTCTCCAGACTCCTGTTCAGCTGCACTCCTGGCGTAATCTCCAACTGCAAACCCACATGTTTGAATAATTCTAATCCAAATCCAATTGGAATACCCAAACCCAATCTTACATTCTTACTTTGACTATGAGTAATAATATCGTATTCAGTATCCGAAAAATTTGAATAATGAGACCAGATATTTGAGGATGTCAACATGGGCACCTGTTCAAGTATGTCCGGGCCATAAGTGTTGTTCAAAGCCATACTGAAATTTCTTTGATCCATTCCAAAATGCAATTGAAGTCCATAATAGACCTCGCAAATGCCAAATCGTTTTGTTCTTTCGACACCAACACCTGAGCGCCACATCTTTTTATTCATTCTAAAATCATCAAAACTCAGAATGGTATCATTAAACACGTGCAGAATACGGCCGTAATTCGATTCACTATTGCCATTCGCTAATAACATCCTGAACCTGTATTTGTCATTAATTTGACGCTTAAATGTGACCGCATTAGAAGTAGAATATCCCTGCAAATGCAATTCAACTCCTACATATGGAGCAATATCAATAGCTAGAAAATTCCTTGATGGAGGTTTAACACTCTCCTGTGCAAACACGTTGACCGAAATGAATAGAGATGCGAACAGCAAACTGATTGAGAGGCAATTTTTCATGGTAAAATAGTTTAGTGTATTTGTAAAACCACAGGGAATAACCTCCAATCTCTTAATTTATTACATTTGAAATTATCAATTGCTTGTAAATACCATGAAAAATTCACATTTCCATAGTGTAATTCATCACATCCATCGCGGCATTCAAAACGCTTTATCATCTTCGCACGCATAAAAACGGATTCGCTAAATCACCAAAAAAGATGATACAATTTGAACAATACAGTATTCGGCCATTAACCATTGCCGATTTAGAGAACTACTTTGGGATGGTCGAAAAAAATCGCAAACGCCTCGAAGATTATTTTACAGGAACCGTTTCTAAAACCACGACGAAGGCAGACACCCTGGCCTTTTTGCACGAAATAACCGCCAAACGAGATGCCAAACAGTATTTTCCATTTGTGCTGATCGACGATACCAGCGATACCTTTATAGCATTCTTCGATCTCAAAAACATCGACTGGAATATTCCCAAATCGGAGATTGGCTGTTATACAGATGAGGATTTTGCCGGCAAAGGAATTACAGCAAAAGCGCTGCATCATTTCGTCGATTTCGTATTCCGCGAATTTGGTTTTCGCAAACTATTTCTGCGAACACATCAAAGCAATAAAGCCGCACAGATCATTGCCGAACGTTGTGGATTTGAACTGGAAGGACATATCCGTATGGAGTATAAAACCACCTCCGGAGAAATTGTTGATCTGTTGTATTACGGCAAGCTGAGCGATTGAAATCAACGAAGCACTTATGCGTTCATGAACTACAATTGTAAGTCTTTGATCGCTCATTCAAATCTGGATTATACATTCGCCTTTTCTAAAATACTTTTATCACCATGAACAACCTCAAACAAATATTCGAATCCGAAAACCTTTATTTCGGTGAAGCAACTATCGCCGGAATTCCATGCACCATCGGTTATAAGAAAGAATTCCGCTGGTCGTGGTTCGCATGTCAGCTCAATACATTTGTCATAATTGGGCA
>JBJXFC010000086.1:0-7161 GCA_046153915.1 Flavobacteriales bacterium | reverse complement strand
CCAATATTGCTATTGTTGGAGCAGATCGTGTTGCTACCAATGCCCAGTTTACGTTTGGCCGTTTTAATCTAGGTGACAGCGAATACAACGGACCTTATGGGGTAAATGCCAATCAACAGGATGGTGTGCTGTGGCTCAACAATCGGGTAATAGAATTCAACACTGCTATCACAAGCCTTACGCAAAACATTGCTCCTGTAACTGTTGGTGAAGCCTGTGATACCATCTACATGTGCCAGGGCGAAACGTTTAATTTCAATGTTGCTTTTACCGCTCCTGAAAGCAATCAGTCCATTACCATTACGACATCACAATCCGATAGCGGATTTTCTACTACCACAGAAACTCTTACGAATGCGGCCCAACTTGTGAACGCCACGTTCGTTGCTGGTCCGGATAATACAGGCACCAACGTTGTCACCATTACAGGAACTGATAACGGTAGTCCGAACTTAAGTACTTCGGCGAGTTATTATTTTATCGTCACGGATGATGACGCTCCTCCTATATCCATCTCTGGGCCTTCCTCCATTTGTGCAGGAGGTGCTGCACCACTCGTCGCTACCGAAGGATTTGATTGCTATATCTGGAGCAATGGCGCCACACAACAGACCACCAATGCAACTCAAAATGGCACAATAACAGTTACAGGAATATCAGGTGGTTGCGAGTCAACGGCTACTTTCTTTTTGGATGTTACACCTTATTTTATTCCACCACTCGAAGGTGGAAATGATCCTATTGTGATGTGCCCCGGACAAGACACTACGATTTGTGTGCTCGGTGACTGGGTCTCTTATGAATGGTTTATTTATCCCGGATACGAAGGAGAATTTGCTCCGGGAGCACCACTGGATGAAGCATGCACACAGGTAACAGGCAATGTGAATGGAAACTACGGTATTATCGTTACCGATAGTTCCGGATGCGAAGGACTCAACATCAAATTGGTTACAATCGTTGAATCATTCATTGATCCGCTTAACGAAGAAAACGAAGGTGCTTATTGCGACGGACTCGAATCCGTTTCGTTCACCGGTGGTTTCAGCAATCCTGCACAAGGCGCATTGACAATTTATGGATTGAGTACATCAGCCAACGGTTGGCAGGGTTCTTACATCAATGTATATGTCTATGAGGAAGGAAGTGATACACCTGATGCAGAATATTTCTTTACCACATTTAACGCCTTCACTATCTACAACGATGTAGAAATAAGCGTAGGTGATAGCATCGTTGTAGTTTATGATCCGAATGGTGTGTTCAACAACAACTCCATCTGGTTGCTAAATTGCGGCGACAACGATCCAACAATTATTACCATGCCAGCCGATAGCGGCATTGTATGGACAGGCCTGTCAACGTGCACCTCAGAACCACTCTTTGGAACCTGGACAGTAACTGGTCCTCCGGGTTGGTCGATGACAGAAATGGAAGCGTACGATACCGAATTTACTCCCGGTGGATACGGACTCTACACCGTCTGTTTCAATGACCCTGCATGCAGCATCGATCATTGTTATGAACTTGAGTATACAGAGCCGCCATTGCTTTCTCTTTCACCCGGTGGCAATATCTTGTTGTGTGATAATGAAACGACCAATGTCAATCTCAGTATTACAGACATCGGCGGTACAGGAGAAATTACCTGGTCGGGAACGGGTGTCGACCCATCCAACGATATGTTGAGTGCTACTATAGGGCCATATACCAATTATGTTACAACCACACTCACTGCAACAATTACAAATGGATGCGGAAGTGTTACAGATTCCTTTACAATAGAACATCAGCCCGACGTTCCTGAGCCTACATTGTCCGATCAATTTCTATGCAACAATGGCAATCTTGTGTTGGATCCTATTCCAAACAACCAGGATAATCCAAACCTGGAGTATAACTGGTCGCCCGGTAATGAAACTGGCTCAACATTTACCGTAACTGAATCGGGTACTTACAGCGTTGTTGTTTCAAACGATTGTGATGAAAGCAATGAGGCCGAAGCCAATGTTGTTTTGGTTCCAAACGCGGTGGTAACTTCTTCACCCGGTGATGAGGTAACGGAATGCAACAATGCCGAGGCCACACTCACGGTTAATTTCCAACAACCCCAGATCTATGATATTACCTGGGATAATGGTTCAACAAACAACAGCATCACTGTGAATGAAGACGGCGAATACTGCTGGGAAATCACAGACAACCTCAATTGCGGAACTCTCACAACGGGATGCACCGAAGTAAATATTTCGTCAACACCGGTTGCCTTGGGAGGTTCTACCGCATCGGATATTCTTTGTCCATCAGAATGCATGGAACTCGACATGAATGTGAGTGCAGAAAATCTGAGCTATTCGTGGAGTACCAATTGCAACGGGTATCCCATTACTCAAAATGGGGAAGTATTTAATTTCTGTGCAGACAATGTGCCTGTAGCCTGTCTGGGCGAAGTGATTACGATAACCGGAACTGCAACAAACGAGTGTGGTTCTGATCAGGCCAGTTGGGTGCTTGAGCCAAATGTTTGTGAATTGGTGATACCAAACGTCATTACTCCTAACGGAAATTCACTAAACGATATATTCTTCATCGACGGATTGGAAAATTACGAGAACGTCAAATTGAATATCTACAACCGTTGGGGCAACCTGATATACGATAGCCCGAATTACGGCAACGATTGGAACGCCAGGGATATGGCAGAAGGAACTTATTACTACACGCTCCTGCTTCCTTTCGGCATTAAAACAGAATACGAAGGACATCTTACCATTTTGAAATAACGCAATTAGCGATTTATAATGAAACGCCCGTTCGCAGTGACGGGCGTTTTCGATTACCAACATGATGGCCCTTTGCTTGACAAGATGTGCTAATGTGCTAATGTGCTGAAAAGCTTATTGCATCCGATATGTACTGCATGATTCACAACGGTCCAGCTACTTGAATCCATTCATTCAAGCCCATTCTATTCCTCAGACATATAACGTGCGAATACGTGAGGGCTTCTTGTTGCAGAAAAAGTTTGCGTTTTCATTTTGAACTTCGTTTATGAAGTTTTTGATGATAGTCGGATGAATATCTCTGTGCATTCTCTGCGAACTCTGAGTCTTTTAAGAGGTCAAGCGAACGACGCAGGAGTTCTGCTTAACCTGTGGTGAAAAAGGGGAGAACATTGCTTTCGGTTAGGTATTTAACCCAGATAACAAACATCACTTCGGAAAGACCCATTCCTTCGATAATTCCAGTGCTCTTTTTTGATCGTCAATGGCATTTTTGTGTTCTGGTCCAGTCATTCGATTTCGCACCGTAAAGCGCAACAAATAGTATCGCGCATTGCGCGGATCCAGACTAATCGCTTTGCTCAGCGATGTATATGCAAGATCGTATTCCTGCTGCAAAGAATGTAATTCTCCACGGTGGTAATGATACATAGCCATCGACTTTTCCTCATCCGTGCAAGCATCAAACGCACTCGCCGCCCGACGTGGAAATTCATAATGATCAGGATCGCTGCCATTGGAATAAACCGTTAGGCGCACATTGCAAACCGCAATGGTGAGCTCTGCCAGCGGCAATCCTGGTTTTTCTGTGCGAAGTAATTCGAGTTTTGTAAGAATATCGCTGATGTATTGCGCATTGGAATAAAAGGCAACAGACTTGTAGTAATAACGGACAGCGAGATCCCAATTTTCCAAGGCCAAATACACATCCCCCAGCTCCTTAAATGCATATCCGTATTCGGATGATCCAATCAATCTGTCGTGCATATAATCGGAAGGAATTTTATCGATAATGGACAAATAATCCTCCACCGCTCCCGCTGAATCCTGCAGATACTGCATGCAGTACCGCGCGCGTTCGGCTACACCGTAATCGCCGCGGCGCAATGCATTGAGGTCGAGCACCTCCATGGCCTTGTTGTATTCGCCAACCCGCGTATAGAGTTGAACCAATGCTCCGCGTGTCTCATCAAAGCGTTCGATGCAATAAATGGATTCAACAATTTCAAGCGCTTCACGATACTTCCCTCTTGCCTGCAGAATCCTTGCTTCCATCTGTTTCGCTTTGAAATATTCATCCTTATCCGGCTTGTTTGATAGCACGCGCTGTACCTTTTCATAAGCTGCATCGTAGTTCTCCGTATTAAAAAAATCGAAATGAATCTGATTCAGCAAAAAAGCATTTGTGAAATTTTTGGGATCGAGAAATTCCGTTGGGACGCGGTTCATTTTCTTCATTTTACCCGACAACAAAAGGGCCGGCAAACTTTGCGGTGAGATGGACATGGTTTCATGCCGGCCCTCAGTGCTGAACTCCAGAATATAGGCTCCGGGGATGAACACCAACGAATCGATATAGGAAATATATCCCATGGGATTTTCACCGGGTATGCCTGTAATATCCAGGAGCATTGTATCACTGTAATTCATGATCCATATTCGTGACGGATCGTGGTTGATGGAGAAATGGATAGGAACAGGATCTTCCGATTCGCCATACCAACCGGGGAAATACGTATTCTCGTATGACTTTGAAATAACCGCATTCAGGCCAACTCCGTTCATCTCGTAGGAAGCTATCTCCCATGTAGAGTCTGACTGAAAAATAGTATTCCCATTGCCATCGTAAACATTTCGGATGACGATACCGCCCCCACCACCGGGTTGGGCTCTGGAAGAATTAATCGCGAAGCAAGATATGCCAACAAATACCAAAATAAATTCAAACGATATTCCAAATTTTCGTCTCAATTGTTCATTGGTTTTTCTTTGTCATTTTGCCTGAAAGATAACTTCTCATTCTGCAAACTCATTCCGATTTATAAAGAATATTGTTGTTTCAAATCTGGATTACAGTTGAGTGAGCAATTCGTTCATAGGTATGAGTTGAGTGTCAGATCGCATGATCCTGAATTATTGCTCAGCCATTTTTTGCATCACCTCTTCGTCTGTTGTTTTGTGATAAGTCCGCTTGACTTCCAATTTCGTCCTTTTACTTACCTGTGTTAGTGCCAGATCACCTTCCGTATTTTGAGTGCCTTTAAAACTCAAAACGTCTTTATGGGCCCATGAGTTTGACGAATCTCTGATTTCATTCTCCACCTTAAAAGAAACACGTTCTCCATTTTCATCAAAGGCACCACAAAAAGTATACTCAGGTTCGCCCTTTACGACGTGGCCTTCCATTTTGAAATTCGCTAGTTCTCTCCTTATATACAAAGGATCATCACCGGTAATCGATTTTGCAATGACGTATTGACTTTCATTGTAAAACCGCAATAGGTGTAGCTTTGTATATTCACCTCGCTCGATGGCATAGTATAATCCTTGCATATTGTTTTTCGAGTAAAAATTTGTGTAGTGTAAAAGTATTCAAATCATTTTGACATTCTACCAAGAAAATCCTCAGTGAATTCAGCATATGAACCACCACAGTTCGATCCTTGAGAGTTTACCATTTTCGAAATAAAAAATAAACGCAGAACCTTCCTGATTGAGTGGCTGATTTACCATATCTACACTTAGACTTCTTTCGCCATACTGTTTGTCAGTGCGTATTTGTTCAAGCATAGTAGTGTAAGATTTGGGAAACAAAAGCTTCAACTCCGCTTCACTGATCTCACTCGAAATTTTGAAATCCCTGGTGCCAAAGGAAAGTCTATTATCAGAAAAGTAGATTTCATGCAATAGTGCTTCACCACCGGAAGAAATAAACCTTGATTTTCCATAATAGTAGACCGTCACCGAGTAGAGATCATCCAGATAATTTCCGCAATCCCAACCATGCTCTGTAATTGTAGAATCCGGTTGACCCAAAATTTCGATTAGGGATTTAACGCTCAGTTTAAGTGGGATATTTCCATTGATTTTTACAGAGTCAAAATTCAGACTATCCCATTCAAATGCTTTCACTTCACCCTCGTGACTGGGAATCTCAGATACGTTTGTATCCGCGATCATTGGGTTTTCCTTTTTGTGATTACTTTTAGTATCTGAGCAACAGCTAAGGAAGAAACACACGAGGGCTATTGGAATTTGTCTCATTTGGATGTTTCTACCTTTATGTCTTATCCAGGTAAGCCGAAACCGACGTTTCAATACTTTCGATAAGTTCGGTATCCATGTACTTGTATTCGTCTGGAATATCCAAAATCACAATGGGCTTGTTGCCAATATTTTCGAGGAAATTGTCTGTCAAACGCTGCTTATGTTTCTTCTCCATCACAAAAACAACATCAGCCCAATCAATCAGTTTTGCTGTAACCCTAATTCTTGCGGAAGGCCCTGTGCCAGCGGATTTAACAGCAATTCCCGCTCTGTCCTTGTAAACAGCCTCCGCCGTTGGACTTCGCCAATTATTTCTGCTGCAAATAAAAAGAATGTTCATACCAGGCGAGAATTTTGCAGAGGTTATTTGATGTAGAAAAATGCACAAGCTTGTGCGCTGTTACTACAACGTTTTGGCGTTAATTAAATTGATCAGCCGATTTTCCGCACACAATTAGTTTTCACAAATTTCTTTCAATTTGGCGAGAGCCTTGGGATAGTTCTCGTTCATATAGTCTACAAACTCTTCGGTGGTGTCTAAGTCAACAGTTACGATTGTAGTTCCATTGTTTTCTTCGAAGGTGTAGTTTTCAAATCCATTTGCCCATTTTTCTACATCAGGTCCTTCGGTAACTTCCTTATTGGCTTGTATCAGTCCATAGTGTTGGACAGAAACAAATTGGTTGGGAATATTCTCAATTATTCTGGAAACCATTCCACCCTTTTCGCCCTTCTCATCCACGCCAACAAAGAGCATTTTACTGCCCTTGTCCCAGTGGCCTTCATAGGTCGATGTCGTGTTAAACTGAAATGTCCAGGCTTCATAAGTCGACTTATCGCTTATGCCCAACATACGCTCATAGACCCCGGCAGCGGGTGCATGGATACTGACTTTAAATTGCATTTTTTTCATGGTTTCAATAGTTGTTTAAATTATCACGTTACCAGCCTGCCTGGCAATCGAGATTGAGTTGTTGCTTTCCTTGCAGTGGTTTAACGGTTGGCAAATTTGTGATGAGCGGGCCTTTTTCCACAAATGTTCATGCGGAGAACTGAACTATTGGCTACCGCAAAACTGCCTGTGGAGCTCGATACCCCGCCTATTGCAAAT
>JBJXFC010000084.1:0-37417 GCA_046153915.1 Flavobacteriales bacterium | reverse complement strand
GCTCTCTCTGTGGTGAAAAATTGGGATGCAATCAACTTTTCGATCGCAACATTTTCGATACTCATAATGGCTAACCGAATTTCATCGGTTTTGATTATGTTTGGCGTCTATGGCGCAAAAACACCTCTTACTTATTCATGGTTTTCTGGAAGATGCATCGATGTGGAATGCAATTCCTCCCAAAACATTTTCGCGCAGCCTTAAGATTCATACTCCGGAACTCTTAGGTCACGGCAATCGTCCGATGATCACCAATCCAACGGTGAAGGATTATGCTGTTGACATTGTATCACAACTTCAAATTCCTGCCGAAGATGCCGCAGTAGTAGTTGGGCATAGCATGGGTGGATATGTAGCAATTGAAGTAATGAAACTTCTTGGAAATTCTGCTCATGCCTTGTGTCTCTTGCATAGCACGGGAAAAGAAGATTCCGAAACTAAAAAAGCCGATCGTCTTCGCGCACGTGATGCTGTTATGCAGAACAAAGAATTATACAATCGAACGGTCATTACTTCTTTGTTTCATGAAAAGAAAAAAGAATTGTTGCGAGATCAAATCGAAAACAATATTGCCATTGCCAACCGCATGAGTGTTGAGGCCATTACTTCTTCCATTGTGGCCATGCGCGACCGGCCAGATCATATCGAAACGCTCAAACAACGCAGTTATCCGTTGTTCTATTTTTTGGGTGACAACGACAGCAGATTGCCTTTGAATGAAATGATGGAGGAAATAAATCAACTGCCGGGATGTGTGCATGAAATTGCTGAAAACACAGGTCACATGGGACATATGGAATGCCCGGTTGAAGTCGCACTTTTTTTACAGCGGATTGTGCGGGCGGAAATGGGCTGAGGCGCGACATGCGTATTTCGATTTGCGATTTGCGATGCCTCCCATTTAAAGGAATAGCTTTGGATTCTCGATAGTCTATGTTTTTTAAACGCAAAGGAAATACACGCTGAGGCCGCAGAGTTTTTGCAGCAAGATTCGAGCTGCAAAAGTTGAATTCAAGTCACCTGACACTTTGCGTCCTTTGCGCGTCTTACCTTTGCGGGCTTTGCGGTTACAAAAAAGGGATGCACCTCGAAATTTCAATCGCCAATTCAAAATCCTCAAAACTCAGTGGCGTGGTGCTCCTCAGCACATTAGCACATTAGCATATTAGACACATTTGGATATCTCGGTTTTGTCCTCACATTAGAATTTCCCCATATTTGCACCCATGTCTGAAATTAGCAAACATTTTGAAGATGCACAAACGCTGTTGAATGCAGTGCTTGCCGATCCTGCTTTTCTCGCTTCGGTGGAAAAGGCAGGAGAAACAATGGTTGCGAGTATCAGAAATGGCGGAAAAATAATGTCGTGTGGAAACGGTGGCAGTATGGCCGATGCTATGCACTTCGCCGAAGAACTCACCGGACGCTATCGCGATAATCGACCTTCCATCGCAGCTGTCAGCATAAGTGATCCTACTCACATCACCTGTGTTGGCAACGATTATGGATTCGATTTTATCTTCTCACGTTATGTTGAAGGTGTCGGAAAACCCGGCGATGTATTGCTTGGAATATCAACCAGCGGAAAATCTAAAAATGTGATCGAAGCTGCAAAAGCCGCCCGTGCCAAGGGAATCAAGGTAGTATGCCTCACCGGAAAAGACGGCGGCCAACTCGCTTCTCTTTGTGATGTCGAAGTGCGTGTGCCCTGGTTCGAATATGCTGATCGCATTCAGGAAATCCACATCAAAGTCATTCACGCTTTGATCGACTACATCGAACGAAGCACTTAAAAAAAGAAAACAAATGTCTCACGTAATATCTCTCTCCTATGCTTGTAAAAACTTTTGGCTCCGCCGTTTTCGGCGTCAATGCCACAACCATCACCATCGAAGTTAATGTTGACAAAGGTGCACAGATTGCCATTGTTGGTTTGCCCGATGCTGCAGTAAAAGAAGCACAACAGCGCATCAAAGCGGCATTGTCTAACAGCGAATACAACTTGCCTATCCGCAATATCACGGTCAATATGGCGCCTGCTGACATCCGCAAAGAAGGAACAGCTTATGATCTTCCACTGGCTATTGCGATGATGGCGGCAACAGATCAGATTCGACCAGAAGGATTGGATCAATTTATTATCATGGGTGAACTATCACTCGATGGAAGTCTGCGCCCCATCAAAGGTGTATTGCCTATTGCCATTCAGGCGCGCAAAGACGGTTTCAAAGGCATGTTTGTTCCTGCTCAGAATGCCCGTGAAGCGGCCATTGTAAGCGATCTCGATATTTATGGAATTGAACACATTCGCGAAGTCGTAAACTTTTTCAATGGTGATGCCATGCCCGAAAAAACGGTTGTGAATACACGTGAAGAATTCTACAACAAACTCGATAGTTATGCGGTCGATTTTTCGGATGTCAAAGGACAGGAGAACATCAAACGCGCATTCGAAATCGCTGCAGCCGGCGGACACAACGTTATCCTGATTGGCCCGCCCGGCGCGGGAAAGACGATGCTCGCCAAACGATTACCAACCATTCTTCCACCGCTTAGTTTGCACGAAGCACTGGAGACAACAAAAATTCACAGCGTTGCAGGACGACTCAGAAAAGAAGATTCGCTTATTAGCGTGCGGCCCTATCGTTCGCCGCATCATACCATCAGTGATGTCGCACTTGTTGGTGGTGGAAGTTTTCCGCAGCCCGGAGAAATTTCACTCGCACACAACGGCGTATTGTTTCTTGATGAATTGCCGGAGTTCAAACGCACCGTTCTCGAAGTAATGCAACAACCACTTGAAGATAGAATGATTACTATATCGCGCAGTAAATTTTCAGTGGAATATCCTGCCAGTTTTATGCTTGTTGCTTCTATGAATCCCTGCCCCTGCGGCTTTTACAACCATCCGGAAAAAGACTGTGTCTGCGGTCCGGGAATCGTACAGAAATACCTCAACAAAGTAAGTGGCCCACTTCTCGATCGTATCGACATTCATATCGAAGTAACACCCGTAAGTTTCGATGAACTTAGCAACAAACGCAGCGGCGAAGGCAGTATTCCGATTCGCGATCGGGTTATCAAAGCACGGCAAATTCAGGAAGCGCGCTACGAACATCGCGAATCCATTCATTGCAATGCACAAATGGATAGCAGACTCCTCAAAGAATTGTGCATGATCGACGACGCAGGCAGTAAACTTCTTCGCCAGGCGATGGACCGACTCAAACTCAGTGCACGTGCCTACGACCGCATCCTCAAAGTAGCGCGAACCATCGCAGATCTGGATTCATCGGCCGACATACGCACCGAACATTTGGCCGAAGCTATTCAGTATCGGAGTCTGGATCGGGAGAACTGGGCGGGGTGAGGGTAGACTCAAGATGCTAGACTCAAGACAAAAGATATCAGACTCGATGTAAAAATTCATCTTTACGCAGAAAAGGGAAAGGTTTTGTTTGATCAGATGGTATAATAATTCGCCATCTCCGGGATTAACAAGGTAGGGATTTTTAATCGTTTTATGTACTACTTTGGTACTTCTAAACCAAAAACCAAATAAGATGAAAGCACTGTTGCCCTTCATAGTGTGTTGCGCATTTCTCAATCTCAACGCACAAAACTATTTCAACGAAACGGCCGAATGGAAGCAACATTACTATTATCAGAATCCTTCGAGTAGCACTGTCTGCAATTATCGAATCTATTTCGACGGTGATTCAATTCACAACGGCACCAGTTACCGCAAACTATTCACCGATGCGGAATGTATTCTGACTCAAATGCAATGGGACTCACTGGGGAACGGTTTCTGGGGAAGTGATACTACTTATTCTACTAATTTCACCTCACTGCTCCGCGAATCGGATAAGAAGGTCTTCTTTGTAAATGGTGGCGGACAGGAATACCTTCGCTACGATTTCGGCAGACCAGATTACACCAACATAGATAGTGTCGATACCTATACCAGTTGTGGTTTCGAAACATCCGTACAAATTGAACAACACGATACCGTGTGCATTGGACCGATAGGTAGAAAACGCTGGCATGTCTCCTGGTCGCAATACCCCAACGCAAGTCATTTCATAGAAGGCGTTGGCCCTTCTTCTGGCTTTCTCGCTCCCGTTTGCCGCAACGGTTGCCCGGAGTGCGGCTATGCACTGGACAGTTTTGTGCTCAATGGCGATACCCTTTATCAGGGGATATGCAACATACCGGCGCCTGTTGCCGAAAACATTATCAAAGAACCAACAGTCATACAAACGCGCGAAAACCTGGAGGTCCGATATCCCGATCTGTCGGAAATGCAGTTTTTCTCAAGCTCCGGGCAATTGATTGGGTTTGAAAAGGCCACAGAAAAGGACCGCATTTTATTCAACATTACCACGCTTCCCTCCGGTATTTATATCTATCACGCACAAATAAGGGGATCCATTATCCGGGGAAAATTTGCGGTTGTCAACCAGGATCGGTGAAAGAGTTCGCTCAGGACATTCTGGCTTAGCCAACCACTGTGTATACATTTGGTGGATTGTTTTTATCCCGACATGACTTCTATGCGCTTTTCAATTTACACCCTTCTGCTTTTGTTGCTCGTGATTTCGTGCACCACACCTCAATCAAGCACAATCCAAACCAAACCCGCCGAAGTAGTCTTCAAAAACGTCACCATTCAGGCTTGGCAAACTTCGCAGTATTGCGGTGGCGCCAGACCATCGGATGAAATGCTGCAAGAATTCCAAACTCCCAAGCCACTATCCGGTCAATTGTGTTTTATTCGCAAAAGTGAAACGAATAAAATATCGTCGACACCAGTTGCTTCCGCAACTACCGACAATCTGGGAAAAATCAATATTGCACTGGCACCTGGAACATATTGCCTCGTGCTACCCAATAAAGTGGACAGCGCTGCCTATAAAATGTATCTTACCAAGTTTGGTGAAGCAACGCCCAACTATTCGGCAATCGATAAAAAATGCCTTGATCAGTGGTTCAAAAAACCGGAGCTTGTGTTTACAGTAACTGATGCCAAACAACCAACTACTGCTGAGTTCACCATCCATCATCCATGCAGTTGGCATACCATTCCTTGCGCTGATTACAGCGGTCCGCTTCCTCCATGAACAAAAAAAGCCGTCCTTGCGAACGGCTCTTCCTGTAAATAATTTCTATCACTCTATTATCAATCGCTTCGTAATAATTTTATTGTCGGCCACAAACTCTACCAAATACAATCCTTTCTTCACTTTGTCCTCAAGACTGATGGTTGTAAGAAGTTGCCCTTCCACCTGGTATTGTTTGGTGTAGATCATTCTACCCAACGCATCTGTAATACGTATCAATACTTCAGAATCTTTTACTTCAGTTAAGGTGACCGTTACTCTATTGCCTTCATTCGGATTCGGATATAAGTTGGCCTCAATCGAATGTTCAATGTAGTTTGGGTCTTCTGCCATTTCATCTTCTCCGCCAGGTTGTGAAGCAACATTGCCCATTTGGATACAATGTGCAGTTCCATAACTTCCATTGCCATGGGTAAAAACCGGACGCACCCTCACGCTGTAACAACTTCCAGGCATCAATGCAGGTGCAGAAAAATTGAGTGGCAGGTTGGCAGAAGCTCCTGCGGTATTCTTGGTAAATGATATTCCGGAAGATATCTGTGTATTGCAGTCCATTTCGGTAAACTCATACTCGTAAAACAAAACTGGTCCACAAACAAATGGCTTGGCGGCCAATCGTGTTGCGCGCAACAAGTGAGCAGGGCATCGCTGAGTTTCCTTTATCTGCAAATCGGGTTGAGCTGAAATTACAATCGGACAAACATCAATTGCCTGCACAGATATTGGCTCCGGATTGCCAAGACCATCGGTAAGATTGGTATAGTTGGCATCGATCATAACGTCATAGGTTCCACCGTAACGCAAATCAAGCGGAGTATTCAATGGAATCTGACTGCTATGTGTGCCGGCACTTGAAAATCCTGGTGTACTTCCTGTTGGGTCAAAATGGAATGTGTAATTCACCGCTCCGGTATAATCAGGTTTAAAATTTGTACAAAGTGGATATGTTCCGGGACCGTCATCACAACGTGTATCCATCAATGGTGAAATACAAACTGTGAACTCTCCACCATCTGTATTCTGATAGTTTCGAATTCCTACCCAGTATTGCTCTCCCCTGGTCAATCCACCAATATTCATAATCTCATCACCACCAATGGATGGATCGATATTCTCAACATCCATTTCTACTGATGTTGAGTTTTGTAATTCTATCACCGCATCAAATCCTGTTGGCATAACCCGAATGCGCACCGCTGTTGAAGGTGCTGTAAATTTGTACCACACGTCGCGGCCCGCGCCTGAAGCAACATTTGATGGATTTCCCTGGGGCGAAACAGATGCGTTAAAACATGTTCCGTTTATCAAAGAACATGCGGGATATGCATTGAGGCTCCCTGTTACAGGAGATGCGTTAGACCAATTGTCGTTCGGAATTCCACTGCAATCATCGAGTATCAATGGATCATTGTCATTGCAATCGCCTCCCTGAAGAATGACTCCACTAAGACCAGGGTCATCGCATTGTGTCATGTAAATATAACTTCCAAATCCGTCGCCATCCACGTCGGCATACCAAACAGTACTTGGATTAATATCGGAATTTGTATCATCACAATCTAAATCGTTTTCCACGTACCCAACTGGTTGCGTGCAGTTCGTTTGTGGCACCGCTGCATCTCCAAAGCCATCGCCATCCATATCCTGGTAATAATTGTTGGATATTATCTCAACAAAAACTTCACTGGAAATATTCTGCAAACAAGCTCCAACGGAAACACTCACCAGCTCAAAGCTGATGGAAGCACTCAAAGCTCCTGTACCAACGCTTCCATATCCATCCGAGTCGAGCAGCAGTGTATGATCTGCTCCACCATCTATGCGGTATGTAATTGTTGCACCCGGTGTGCCATTGAATTCGATTAATGTAGCTCCACCAAAACACAAACTTGCATCGCCACTCACAATGGCTTCGGGCATTGTAGTAGTTGAAATGGTGGCGGTGCCTGAAGCAGGTGCTGTGCAGGTCCCTTCTGTAACACTCATAAGTGTATAGTCAAGATAGCTCGCATAAACACTCCCCGAATTCACGGCCGCATGACCTGTGCCATCCAGTGTAATAAAATCCTGATCACCTGAAATAGCGTATTGCACTATCGCTCCTGGTGTGCCATTAAAATCCACCATCGCCGACGATCCAGGGCATACCGCGGTTGTACTACTAACAACAACCACTGGATTGGACATAGCTATCGTTGCACTTCCGGATACGCTAACCGAACAAGTGCCATCATCTGCACTAACAAGATTGTAGGTAGTATTCGATGAAAGCGGCCCTGTTCCAATAGATACGGTGCCACTTCCCATAATCAGCACTCCTTCTTCCAAACCACCATTGACGTTATATGTTACAACAGACCAAGGTGCTCCTGTGAATGTCACAATTCCGGCAGATCCAGAGCAAATTGCTGATGTCGCTGCTATAGATGCCGTTGGAGAAGCATTTATTGTAATAGTTGCTAAGCCCGTGAGATCAGACGAAATAGAATTGCAATTGGCATCACTCAAAGTCGCAACAGTATATGTAGTAGTAATGGATGGACTAAGATTCACAACAATAGGGCTAGTCGATCCACTGAATGAAGTTCCATCCGACAATGCACCATTCCATGGTCCTGTGCCCGTAAGTGAAATTGATATCGCCGATGATCCTCCTGCACAAATATTCCCACCACCACTGATAACAGCTGTTGGTCGGGGATTCACATTGATTGTCGCACTTCCACTTAACGATGATGAACTTGCAGAGCACGATCCATTTGTTAAGGTTGCAATGGTGTAGCTTGTAGTACCTGACGGACTCAGACTTACTACAATTGGGCTCGACGACCCGCTGAATGCTGTTCCGTTTGAAAGCGTTCCACTCCATGGCCCAGTGCCCGTTACCGCAATTGAAACGGAAGCACTTCCGCCCGGGCATACGGTGCCTCCACCACTTAAAGTACCAGATAAACCTCCGCCTATTACAACACTTGCGCTGCTGGTCGAAGTGCATCCAAATGCATTACTCAATTGTACCTGATAGGTTGTTGATGCGTTCGTTACTACACCAGCAGGATTTTGAACACTGCTCGAAAATCCTGAAGGACTAGATGTCCATGCATAATTGTAATTTGTTGTACCCGTTACAGAAACATTATCGATAGCCCACCACCAGCCCCAATCGGCTACAAATTTAAATCGAATATAAACGGTGGAATTACCAACGTAAGCGTTCAGGTTAATGGTAGACTGCGCAAAATTTGTTGCTCCGCCCTGATCTGTGCTGTACGTCTGAACATCCGTCCAACTTGTACCATTGGTTGAAACTTGTACATACCCAAAATCATTGCCAACAAGTTCATTGAAATGATGGTAGAAAGAAAGATTTAATGTGTTGTAACCAACAGTGCTGAAAGCCGGCGATTGCAGATATGTTTCGGTAGCAGAGCCAGTTCCCTGATCATCACTGTTTGACATATAAAAAACGGAATTGTCATTGCTCGCGAAATTGAAATTTACTGGTATAAACCCCAGAAAATAATAAACATACGTATAGGTTGATGTGCGCAAAGTCCATGCTGCGTCAGCCGGTGTTCCGCCGGTAGAATTGTTTTGTGTGGTCCATCCGGAAGTCGATCCATTGAATTTTTCTTCATAAACTGTGTAACCTGGATTCGAGTGTGTGGCTGTCAAATTACTTGTAACGCCCGCACATCCCGAGGTAACACTGCTCGCTGCACTCACGGACGGAAATGTGTGAACAGGAACAAATACAACAGAAGTTATTGCTGAACATGAGCCATTGCTTGCCGTAAAATAATAGCTACCCTGATGGGCACTGGCAGCGCCTGTGATACTTGGATTTTGTTGCGAAGATGTAAATCCATTTGGACCTGTCCAGGCAAATGTTGTTGCTCCACTTGCCGTTCCAGTGAGTTGAATTGTACCTCCGGAACATACCGGGCCGTTGGCACTTGCCGTGCCAGTGGGACTTGAAATTGTAACCACGGCAGATCCGCTCAGATCAGAAGATGTTGCAGTGCAATTTGCATCGCTCAAAGAAACAATTGTGTAGGTTGTTGTAGAACCCGGAGTAACAGACAAAGTGATTGTAGGTGCGGTTCCACTGAAAGGTATTCCTCCCGGATTGATAGTTCCACTTATGGTTCCACTTCCTGTAACTGCCAATGAAAGGTTGGTGGAAGCACCGCTGCAAATCGAAGCGGTTCCAGAGATTACACCCGTAGGTCGACTATTGACAGTAAATGTTGAAGCACTAGTAGCTGTATTATTAGGAGTTGTCACCGTAACCGGACCTGTTGTTGCGCCATTAGGCAATGTAGCAGTAATTTGGGTATTGCTGTTTACCGTGAAAAGTGCGGACGTCCCATTGAAAGAAACATTTGTTGCCCCGGTAAAATTCTGTCCATTGATTACAACATTGGCACTGCTACCAGCACAGGCCGAAGCAGAGCCGAGACTTGTAATCGTTGTAACAGGAACAACAGAACCCGTAAAAATAAAATCGTTGATGCTGTATTGTGTAGCACCTGCTGCCATGTTATAGCCATAAAATCGAAAGGTAATAGCTGAAGTTATATTCTGGTAGGCCGATGCACTTAATGAAATGGAAGTACCAGATGTTGTCGGAGTTCCAATATTTGCTGTATACGAATCAATACTGGATCTGAAAACAAAACTCGGTGAGCCCGCAGATACCTGACCCGTGTAAGCGAAGCTTGTAAAATGAATGCTGTATCCAGATGCAGGTGTTAGTGTGAATTCAAAATAATCGTTGTTGTTTATTGTGCCGTTCGTAGACCAATTGGAAGCCGTAAATCTATTGTTTTGATTCTGTCCATTCAGGCCGTTTCCGCGTGTAATTCCAGATACTGTAAGATTGGAAGCAACATTATCTCCCGTTGTATACGGATTGTTGTTGTTCGGGTTTGTGCCTGTAATAGCGTTGTTCCATATAGCAGAAGGAATGGTAATTACGACTCTTCCTGCTGCACCATTTCCACCTGTTCGATCCGCACCACTTCCGGCGCGCGCACCTGCTCCACCACCACCGGTTTCTGTTGCTGAAGCACCATTGGCACTATTAGTTGAACCAGTTGCACCGTTACCGCCCCCATTGGTAGAATCCCCTTCAGTCATTCCTGATGCGTCTTCTCCATCAATTGCAGAGCCGGCTCCTTCGCCGCCTCCACCACCTTGAGCACCCGCAGATCCTCCTCCTGTTCCTCCATTTCCTCCATAAAAATTAATCGTGCCGACATTTCCGCTATTTGCGGCTGTAGCTCCATTGGCTGTATTGTTATTGCTGAGTGCCCCATTTCCACCGGCACCACCAACAGCGAAAATTGTTGATGTTGAATTAAACCAGGAGGAGCCGCCAGCTCCACCATTTCCGGTGTTGTTGCCAATGCCTCCCGCCCCAATTGTTACCGTATAACTTGTTCCGGGAACTACCGAAATGGATGTGCTTTTTGCGTACGCACCTCCAGCACCTCCGCCTCCTGCAGCAGGATTGCCAGTTGCAGCGCCTCCAGCACCTCCGCCAGCCCAGCATTCTACAGTAATCGTCGTGACGCCCTGAGGACAAATCCAGGTACCTGTTGTTGTTATTGTTTCGGAGGTTTGTGCCTGCAACCGATTGAATCCAAGCAGAATGGATAGGAATAACAAAACAATAAGTTGATAGCACTTTTTGTTTGAATTGAGATAGCTGCCTGCCAATTCGAAAATATTCCCGATAAGGAACGAAATAGCATGAGCCGGTAAAGACTTTTTCATATAGGGTGGTTTTGTATGGGTCCTGCAACTTCAGGAATGATTTTCATTCCTGAAGAACACATAATTGGCTTTTCCCAATCAATCCGGCTTCTACGGCAATGCCTCTGGTTGGTTTCGATTATCCGAATCTGGCAAGAAGATATTCGCCTCAATTTTTACAACCAAATTTTAATGGCAAAAAAAAAGCGATCCCGCAGGATCGCCTTTTTAAGCTATTTTCTATTTTATTATTTCTGCACCAACATCTTGCGTGTGGTAATCTTTCCATCAGAAACAATTTCAACCAAATACAAACCACTTGTTAATGGTGAGACGAAGCTTAACGAAGTATTCAATGAACCATCCACAGTAAATCGATCACTGAAAACCATTCGTCCCATGCCATCGGTCACCTTCACAAATACTTCATCCGATTCAATTCCATCAATCTGCAGATTTACAATATCTCCATTGTTCGGATTCGGATAAATCATTGCTTCTATTTCGTCTTCTGCAAGGCCGGAACCGTTCAACAAATCCGTAACATCCATCTCGGTCATCGAAGGACTTCCAACTTTGATGCATTGCGCAGTGCCCCACGCACCAGCTCCGTATGTAAAGATCGGTCTTACTTCCACATTGTAACAACTTCCCGGAACAAGTGAGGGGCTGTTGAAACTCAATAACAGATTAGGAGAAGCTGTTGGTGTGAACTTACTAAAAGGAATTCCAATTAGTACTGAAGTCAAACAATTGATTTCCGTGAAACGATATTCAAAATTCACAACAGGCCCGCATACAAATGGTTTGGCGTTCAAACGTGTGGTGCGAAACACTGTTGCAGGACAGCGCTGAGATTCGCGCACTTGAGCGTTGGGTTGTGCAGCGATCGTTATTAGACATACATCCGTTCCTACGATCACAATTGGATCTGCACCACCAATACCATTCAGCAAATTTGGATAATTCGCATCAATGTAAACATCGTATGTGCCTCCATACCGGATATCAAGTGGAGTGTTCAAAGGTATTTGGCTTGGGTGAACACCACTTGAAGGTGAACCAGGTGTTAATCCCGTTGGTGTAAAATGGAAGGTGTAGTTGGTAGCGCCTGTGTAGTCTGCTTTGAAATTGGTACACATCGCATAGGTTCCCGGACCGTCATCGCAACGTGAATCAAATAATGGAGAAATACAAATGGTAAACGTTCCACCGGCCGTGTTGTTGAAATTGCGAACACCAACCCAATACTGAGAACCTTCCGTAAGTCCTGCACGATTCAAAATTTCCGTACCACCCACTGTTGTGTTCACATTTTCGGCATCTACCTGAGCACCCAGTGAAGTTTGCAATTCTATAACTGCATTAAATCCTGAAGGAACAACTTTGATCTGAACTCCTGTGGATGGTGCAGTGAATTTATACCAAACATCACGACCTCCGCCAACAGCCACGTTTGCAGGATTTCCCTGAGGTGAGACTTCTGCATTCAATACTGTTCCACTCAACGCAGTACAAACAGGGAATGCAGATAAACTTCCGGTAACTGCAATTGCATCTGCCCAGTTATCGTTTACTATACCGCTGCATCCTTCGTCAAGAATACCATCACAATCATCATCAATTCCGTTTTGGCAAAGTTCTGTTGCACCAGGGTGCACGTTGACATTGGCATCATTGCAATCGCCACCGAGAAGAACTACACCTGCAAGTAGAGGATCAGCGCATGTTGTAAGGAAGATAAAACTTCCGTAGCCATCACCATCCAAATCTGCATACCAGTTTGTATTCGGATTCAATGCTGCATTTGCATCGTTGCAATCAGTATTGTTTGCAACTACGCCGGGACCTGCAGTGCATGCCGCTAAAGGCGCAAAAGGATTTCCGTAGCCATCACCATCTGCATCCGTGTAGAACACTCCCAATGCAAGCACACTGAGCGAAATAACATCCGAAGGATTCGAACAAGGTGCATTGGCAGTACCAGTCAATGTAATAGTAACCGTATTGCCTGCATCAAGCGCACCTGGCGTATAAGTAGGCGTTAGTGTTGCCGCATTCGTAAGAGTACCAGCTCCATTGTGTGTCCACAAAACGCCTATGGTATTGTTTTGAGTTCCTGTAAAAGATATCGGCGCACTAACACATGTAGTAGCCGTTGCAGCGCCTGCATCTACATCCGCTGCCTGCACAACGCTTGCCACATTCACACTCGCATTGCCTGTACAGCCAAGTGAGTTTGTAATTGTAACAGAGTACAAAGTTGGAACAGTTGGCGTTGCGCTCGGTCCTGCCAGATTGCTCGTAAATCCAGAAGGTGTAGACGACCAGCTATAGTTGTAAATCAGGTTTCCGCTTACAGCAACGCTGTTCACTGCCCAATACCAGTCATTCGAGCCATCGTACTGGAGTCGGATATACACAGTTGAAAGACCTGCATAGGCATTGATATTTACAGTTGAGTTGACAAAGGCGGTCGGACCTCCAACGGTCGCGGTATATGTCTGAACGGTTGTGAAAGAACTTCCATCAGTAGATACTTGAACCCGCGCCGTTTCGCCAGCATTGTATAAGAAATGCTGATTGAGAACAATGTTTGCCGTAGAAAGTCCGGTGAGGTTGATTGCCGGAGATGTAAGCGTTGTATTGGTAGTTCCTCCTGCACCCTGATCATCACTATTGGACATGTAAAATGGACTGGCATCGCCTGTGGTAAAGGTGGTAGAGTTATATACATATCCGCTGTTGCGTTGTGTCCATGCCGCATCGGCAGGAGTGCCTCCGGTTGAGTTATTCAGAGCCGTCCAATTGGTTGTTCCATCAAAGGATTCATTGTAGACCACAGCAGTCGAATTTGCGACCGTTGTACCCAATGTCAATCCTATGTTGCTGCAAGGTGGATTCGGCGTGGCAGTTGCCGTAAATGCAGGTACAGCCGGTGAGAAAACCACCGTTGACTGAGCAGTGCCTGTACACCCATTAACATCTGTACCGGTTACGGTATAGGTTGTGGTTGCGCCAACTGTCGAGGTGACATTGGCTCCCGTTGTAGGACTCAATCCCACCGTTGGAGACCAGGTGTAAGTGTTTGCTCCCGATGCAGCCAAAGCAACGCTGCCCGTTCCACAAATTAAACCTGATGATGGTGTAACCGTAACGGTCGGATTTTGATTTACAACAATCTGCACGGGTGTTGATGCACTTGAAAGGCCAGAATTGGTGCATGTTACAACGCATTGGTACCAGGTTGAAGTGCTGATATTTGTATCACTGTAGGAATTAGAAGTTGCACCGCTTATGTCAGAATAAGAACCCATAGTGCCCGTAACGGAAGATTGCCATTGGTAGGTTAATCCCAGCGCAACCGTTGTGCCTGTAAGGCTCAATACAGAACTACCATTTCCACAGAAAGGTCCTGCTCCCGTTGCAACCGTTGTTCCTGCTGTTGGTGTTCCAGAGCAAACTGGAATAGCAAATTCATCTGCACCCATATCTGGTGTTGTTGCACTTCGTGTGGCACAATCATAATCTGTGCTGATGCCCGCAATCGGCGTTCCGAGGTTTTCAAACGCAGCGTTGGAAAGATTTGTTTGATCAATATGCAGGTCTGTAGCAGAAACAAAGAAAGGCTGCACACCCGAGGAGTTTGCATCTTGTGAAGAGGCTGTTTGCCAATCACTCAATGTTGTGTGTTCAGTATATGGCACTGTTGTTCCTGTGCCGCCAATTGCGGTTTGTGTATTGGAAGCATTGCGATACAGCAAGTTGTAGTTTGAACCTCCGGTACCCCAACTAAATCCAGCACTTGGTCTTACCAATGCGTAGTGTTTTAAGGTTCCGGTATTCGATGTAACATCTATTGAGATTATGTTATCACGGAAAAGTAAATTCGTTGTTGCCAACACCAATGGATCTATGCGCACTCCACATGCACTTTGAGTTGCCGTTGTTGCACCGGTCGGATCAATATCACCCGACATACTAATGGTATTATAAACCACTTTGTCGCTTACACCCGGGCCAACAGCCAAACCAAGAGCCTGGTCTGGAGATGTTCCATTTGCCCGCACATTGTACACCATATTATTATCGATGTTGTTGGAGGTCGTATAGGTGTTTGAAGCTCCAAACGAAAGTCCATATGCACTAAAGGTCTTTTCTTCTATGATGTCGTGAACAATGTTGTGACTCATCGACGAATTCTTGGAGTCAAGGAAAGAAATACCGCCCCGGTCAGAACCGGATGCAGATTGACCTATCAAAACTCCAACAAAGCGTACCTCATTGTAACTCACATCTGCATTGGCCTGACCTTGAATCACTATCCCGGCAGCTCCAATTTGATTGCTACCAAAACCTGAAGGTCCAACAATGTTCTGACGAATTGTGTTTCCTGTGTTAAACAATGCATCATTAGCAAGGCCCGTTGTCCCCGTGCTCCTTACATAAATTCCGTAGCGCGCTTTGGTAATACTGTTATTCTCGAAATTGTTGGTGTTATTGTCGGCACCTTCCACAATGCCAAGTGTAGCGCCGGACATAACGATACCGAATGATGCATTGGTTGAAGTTGATTGATCAACACCAGCCGCGATATTGCAGTTCTTAATTACGTTGTTTGTTGCGCCCGCACTTGTGCCCGCGCTGCTAAGCCAAATGGCTGCAGTATTTGAGGCTGTGCTGGTATTGCTGATTGTCAAATCCCTGCTCAGGCTAGTAACCGGAGCACATGGACTGTTGGTTCCGCTATTGATACTTCCATCGATGATTACATAATCTGCTCCATTCAATTTTATAACGGAAGTTGCGCTGCTACCGGTGATTGTAGTATTCGCCAACAATGGTTTAATGGTAAGTGTATTGGTCGCACTTGCATCGGCATTGGCATTGAGCGCAACGGTTGGAACAACATAGGTGTTGTCAACGAGACTAAACACCACTGCGCCACCTAGACAGGAAGAGTTGTATGCGGTAAATGCTGCATCAAGGGTGAGATAAGTGCCTGTTGAACCAACAGTATAGGTGCCACTCAAGGAACTGTTTATTGTATACGAATTTGGAGTGGTAGGGTGCGTGCTCACCGCATTCACACTGGTAGCTACTAACCCTGCAGCAGGATTAGAGGTGATGTTGGGCGTAACCAAAGAGTCCTGAGCTATAACATAATACGATACCACATCGGCCACGACCAGGCCGCCCATATCAGCAGCTACTAGGGTAAAACTCCATGTTCCGCTACTTGGGTTACCCGCAGTGAGCGTGCCCGGTTGCGAAAAGTAAGCGCCTGCCCCCTTTCTGTAATAGATGCGCGGACGGAGAGTGGCTGTGGTGTCCACCTTGGTGGCATCCGAAATGGTTACACTGGCTAAAGTTCTGTTGCCTGTGCTGCATGTGGCACTGAGCGCTGTGTAACTGATAGTAGGTGGTGATAAATCCAGGGCTACATAGTTGCCAGCATCCGCCCCAACATCCACTGGTGTGAGGGAAGCACGAGCGGTGACGCCATCAAAGTCATCTGTTATGGCTGCTACCAATACTCCTGCCTGTTCAGCAGGGGTTCCTGTGCTTGTTAAGTGCAAATCCACTGTGGCTGAGGTTCCGTTGGGGGTTATCAATTGCGGATTGGTTGATAAACTGGCCGCATCCACACCCGTAGCCGTTTGCCAATTGGACAAGTTGGTTACATCTAGTAAGTTGTAAAATCCAAAAACACCTCCAGTGCCATTTACAAAGATGATATTATTACTGGCAGTCAGACCCGAAGGATTAGGTGCGGTGCCACCGTAGCGTATCGCATAATGTTTACCACCAGTAGTGGCATTGGAGCGCGCATTCCAGAATATGTTGTTTACATAATTTCTGGTGTTGGAAGTAGTTGAACTGTTCAACGCATAGGTGTTTCCTATGCCAGTGCCAACGCTTCCTCCACCTATGTAGAAAGTGTTGTGGTAGAGATTATTATTCCCTGTGCTTTCTACAAAACAACTGATAGCATAACCCGTGGTAAGGGCTGCACCTGCAGCATCTATTCCCAATCGAACCATGTTGTTCGAATAGGTAGTGGTAACAGTACTGGTGTTGTTGTTAATACCACGTATGTCGCCAGATGCACTTGTAGTGGAAAGTGACAAAGAGTGAATGAAGTTTCTGTTAACGGTGCTTGTACCCGCTGTGCTGCCGGCAATATGTAGACCTGTGACGGTTGTACTGGCAGTAGCGTGCGTATTGGCAAGAGAATGTATTGTATTGGTGGATACATTTTGACCAGCAGTGGAAGCGATCATAGAGATGCCTATAACCGATGCTGTTGTTCCTGTTCCAGTCGCATTCGCAGCGGTATATAAATCCCTTACTACATTTCCTGTAATGGTGTTCGTTCCATTGGTAGAATTGATACCCGAAAGAACGGTTATAAACTCAGCGCTTGCCGGAACCCACGCATTGTTCAAGTTGGCAATGGTGTTGTTTGTAATATTGATTGTACCAGTGCTTGTATTGTTGATACCCTGAACGATCTGATCACCTGCATTCGTTGAGGCTGTAATGGCATTTAAACTATTAGCCGTTGCGAGACTTCCGATAGTATTAAGGTTCATTGTTAAGCTGGTCAATGCCTCTGTATGAATACCCACTACTCCGTTAGAAACGCTTGTGGTGTTTCCGACAGCGTTGATAGAACCGATAGTGTTATTTGATATCACTAAGTTGGTACCCGAGTCAATAAAAACTCCATGCTGTCTACCATTGGTATTAGTAGTAGTGACGGTAATTGAACCAGTGCCTGTGCCACTTCCGATGGTATTTCCAGTAATATCACCAATATTAATACTTCCCCCATCCGAATAAATACCTACCCATGCTCCTCCTTGAGTAAAAGCGCCCGACGAAGAGGTTACCGCATAATTGGCAATGGTATTTCCCTGAACGCTGCTCGCAGTAGTAGTTCCAACAATTAAACTTATTGCTCTATAGCGTGTGGCAAATGTGCCACTGCCAGTGATCGTGTATGCGAGACCGCCAGCAAGTGCTTGTCTACCTCCAAAATAATTGCCACTTATGATGAAATTGTTGCCGGATCCGTTATTGATATTGATACCAGTGTGAGTATTGGAAGCGGTGAAATTCCTTGACGCGTCTTGATAAAAGCTGTTACCACTTATTGTCCAATCCGTATTTCCTGTGGAGATGGAAATGCCATTTGTAAAGTTGGTGGCATTATAGAAATTAAAAATTTCATTGTTTTGAATAATTACACCGCTATTGTTATGCGCAACGGTAGTAGTAGTGCCGGCAGCATAGATACCGTTACGTGGAAAAACACCAGCGGCATCTCTTATGTGGCAAAATTCTATGGTGTTGTTGTCATTGCCGGCAGCACCTGTTGTGGTGCTGAATAAAACCACGGCATCAGTTCCTGAAGTGGACGTGCCTTGGAAAATGCAATAGCGCAGCGTATTGGTTTGCGCATCGTTGATAAATCGCAGAGCATTTCCACTGGTATGGTGTTTGAGATAGTGAGTGAGCGTGTGCTGCCAACTCCCCCAATTCGCCCATCAATAGTGACATTATCAGCACCTGACAAATCAATTAGGGCCGCTGCCAAGTTTCCAGAAATGGAGAACGTTCCTGTGGGTTGAATACCGATGGTAGTAACACCCGCCACTTGATTCAAAACAGCAGAAGCTACTTCAGTAGTATTGCCAATAATACCAATAGTTATGGTTCCAAGGTGAATCACCCCTGGATTGATAGCATCAAATGCCGCTTTCAGGGTTGCGTATCCCGTAGTCGTTCCGGCTGCAGAGCCAGCACTCGAAAGCACAATCACAGGATTATTCGGAATAGAATATGTACCACCGGTGCCCAATTCGAGCGTGCTCATATCATGCGATACTTGACCAAAACTTGTAACATCTGTGCCAATTGCCGAGCTGCTTCTGTTAGATGAATAAGCATAGAAATTCACAGTAGCATTTTGTGCCTGCACAGGAATAGTTGCGGTGCCTACATTGCCCGCAAATGTGCATTGTACCAAAGTGGAAGAGACGTAACTATTGGTGGTGTAGCGTACAAACACATTCTCGCCAGAAGAAGGTGCTGAGGCCAGAGTCACGGTCACAACCCGCGTTCCGTAATTACCCCACACACTTGTAACTGTCGAGATAGTTTTCGGATTATAGTTTGTCTCCAATACAGCCATGTGCTGATTGATATAATCATCCGATGCCCCAGCATTGGGTTCGGAAATATTGAAAGTGTAGTAGTTACCATTGGTGGTAGTCTGAAGCCTTGCACCATCACCACCGCCAAACGAAGCGCGGAAGAAGGCACTTGCAGTAGCCGCATTCGGTGGTATTACCTGGTCATGACCAGCAATATTGATAGCCGCGTTACTAGGTGCGCGCCAGGTGTTGAAATAACCATCCGCATTAAACTCCCACTTGCGGGTTCCTGCAGAGGAGTTGGCGGTTTCCTGCAATCGTCTTTGCCAAAAAGCACCGCGGTCGGTCATCAGATTGTTCACATATGTACCACCTGGTAAATCTGTGCCGATATTGAATGTTTGAGAACGAATGGCTTGAGAGAAAAACAGAGAAGCCACCAAAAAAAGTAAGACTCTTTTCATTTTTGGTTAATTGAGGTAATTTTGTTAAAGCAAAGTTGCCACTATGTCAATTCAAATGCCGACATGTGCGCACCTTACAAAAATAGGATGCCTTATCATTTAAACAAAGTGTTATCAATACACTTTCTATCGGCCATATATGCGGTTTGGTCGTTAAATCGCAGTGTTTGGTTATCGCAAAATCAACAAATCACAATTGAGAATCTGATCTTACATTCGCGCCCTCAATCATTTCAGCAATATGAAAAAATTCAAAGCCTCCATAGATGTTATGCCCCTTGAAGCTCTGCTCGACCCGCAGGGTAAGGCTGTTACCGGTTCTATGATCAATCTGGGTTTGCCAGAAATTACCGGAATCCGCATCGGAAAACACATCACCATGCACGTGGATGCCAAAGACAAAAAGACCGCTGAGTCGAAGGTAGAAGATGCATGCAAAAAACTGCTTTGCAACGAAATCATGGAATTCTACACCTATCAGGTGGAAGAGTTAAAGTAATCCCAACGCAAGCAGAACGGCACATAACTCACATCCGTTCAGCAAATCTCCATCTAAATACAATTCTGCATCCAGCGGAAATGTGCTCTTGCCTTCATATAGGATGCCGGTGCTTCCCTGATAGGTATAAAGACAATCCAGGGGAAACGTGCTATCACCGCGGTAAATTGAACCTCCCTGAACGGTGTAGAGTAAATCCGTTAGAAAGGTGCTATCTCCTGAATATAATTTTCCTTCCGAAAAAGTATAAAGCACATCAAAACCACTTGTGCTGTTCCCTTTGTAAATCTTGTCTCCCAGAACAGTGAGTATGGCATCAGATTGCATCTGAGAATGCTGAGGCAATACTCTTCCATTTGTAAGTGAAACCAACATGCTGTCAAACGACATCCATTGATTCGTATAAATAAACGTCTGTGAATGCAGTTGAGTGAATGCTCCTGAACAAGCAAGAAAAACAAACGCAAGAAGTACACGCATTTTCATACCGAATAGATTAGAATAGTTGCGCTCCAACTTTCGGACCACAAAACAATCAATGGTGGTGACCACCCGGACCATGCACATGACCGTGAGCCAATTCATCGCTTGTGGCTTCGCGCACTTCCAACACTTCAACTTCAAAATTTAATTCAACTCCAGCCAGAGGATGATTGGCGTCGACCGTTACCATTTCATTCTGAACATCGGTTACAGTAACTACAAAACGACCTTGCTCTCCTCCAGCCTGAAACTGCATGCCAACCTTGACCTCTTGTCCGCCAAACGCATCCACCGGGACTTGCTGCACCTGAGCTTCGTCGCGCACACCATATCCGTTTTCAGGACTCACTTTGATATCGAGTTTATCTCCCTTGATACGGCCTTCGAGACCTTGTTCCATACCCGGAATAAGATTTCCGATTCCCTGGATATAGTTGAGTGGCTCTTTTCCTGCGCTTGAATCCAGCACTGTGCCCGCGTTGTCGCGCAATGTGTAGTGAATTGATACTACCTTTTCTTTACCGATTTGCATTGATTGTTGATGTTTGAATGTTGTTGAATCCCCATGCTTTTGAAGTGATTTTGAAAAATACTGGCCTCATTTGAAGATTCGGTACAAATCTAAGTTATTTCAGATTGACAATTGGTATCATTCCTCACAAAAGTGGGTGTTTCCAATCAGTTTGACAGACCTTTGTATTTCATACTGAAGACATGAATTGGAACCCTCTAACCGACATTGAGCAATTGGACAACATCCTAACTGACTCGTATCACAAGCCGCAACTGATTTTCAAACATAGCACGCGCTGTTTTATCAGTGCCTCAGTTTTACGTCGTCTCGAAGCGGATTGGGGCAATTCTCCTCTTCTGGTTGCGCCTCACTTCCTGGATCTCCTTAAATACCGTTCTATATCGGATGTCATTGCAAAACGTTTTGGCGTTGTGCATGAAAGCCCACAGATCATCCTTTTTATCAACGGAGTCGTTTCATTTCATACCTCGCATGATGACATTTCTGTAGATGTCATTTCGGATTCTCTCGCACATTAAAACAAAGAAAGGCACTCCCGTTTTTTTAACGCAAAGGTTCACAAAGATTTAAGGACGCAGGCTCTGTAAAATTAAGAACGCGCGAGAAGCAGAACTCCTTCGTCGTTCGCTACTTTGTAAACAAAGAATCGCGTTGCGATTTGGTTGCGGAAGAATCCGTTATAAGACAAGCTATCGGAAACAAATGATCTGCGTATGTGCATTTCCCTGGCGCGCATTCCAATCAGAGACGTCATTCCACACGAGTAAAGCGAAGTGTGGAATCTCCTATCGGTTAACAAGAACCCTGTTCCTGACGTATTTAGTTGAAAATGATGCAGGCTCTATAATATCCCACGTTTTTATTCCCAAAGGCAGATTTCTTGTGGAGATTTTAATCGCCTACACAATATTTTTTGAAAATTGTAGTAAATAAGGGTGACTTCTGCGTCTTTCTTCTATCAAACTAAAACCAGTAGAATGAAAAATCCTATTTCCTTCCTCCTGCTATCGCTCCTCTTCATTCCGGCAACGCTCATTTCCCAAACGTCTGATGCGCCCAAAACACTTCATTGTTTGCTTCACGATCAAAGAGAATTGAGTGACGCTTTGCAAAAAAACGAACCGATTGCCCACATCGTTTTCGAAGGAAAAGGAAGTCGCAGTGAATGGAGGCGCGCGCTCAGACTCGCCAATTCATTCACGAATTTGCGGTCTGTTACATTTCAAGACAACGAATTGGAAGTACTTCCAACCTCCGTCGCCTCACTTGTTCACGTGAGAAAAATTAGCATTGTGGAAAATGACCTCGCCGATCTTGAAGCCTGTATCGAAACGCTTGCCGACATTACACAACTAAAGTGCTTAGAAATCGAAGTGTTCTCACTCGATGAATTGCCAGAAAACCTGTCTTCACTCGCTCAACTTGATACCCTTATCGCACGGAGTCCGGAATATACCGATTTTCTGAACTCGGCTCTAGCCGCAGATCGCATTGCGGTAAAATACGAATCGTTCGAAGTTCCCGGCACTCTCGGAAAGAAACCAATCGGCACACGCATATACTGCCTTGAGGAAGAACTTGAAAATGAAAATCCCCCGCCCACTATTGAAGGAATCACTTCCGTAAAACCATGTCTCAAAAAAAGCTATGCATCCTTTCAACCGCCGGTAGCCGAATTGGACATTCCTGTTGCCGTCTATTCCATTGACCCAACTCAAACACAAAAATTGATATACGCCCCAAGCGGTACAGAACTTATTATTCCCAACAACGCGTTTATAGACGCCAATGGAAATCCAATCACAGATCAGGTTGATATCGATTATCGCGAGTTTCGCGATCCCGTTGATTTTTTTGCCAGTGGAATTCCAATGAGCTTTAATGAACCTGATTCTTCATTGAGCTTTTTTACTTCTGCTGGAATGTTTGATATGTATGCATCAGTAGACGGAGAAGAGGTTTTTATTCAACCCGGCAAAAACATCGATATCAATTTTGCCTCCACAGATTCCATCAGCACATTCAATTTTTATCAGTACAACGATGCCGTTGGCAAATGGGATGAAGCTGGTGATGCACCACTTACCCAAGGCAATACATCAACCACAGCGCTATCATGGGCCTGGGCGCAATATGAAAGTATGATGAATAAAAAAGTTATGCTCGGAGACACCACGCTCTTTTCTGATCGATTTGAAAGCGATCAGTATTATCACACCCGCAAAAAAATCCTGGGTATGAAAAAGGCTCCGCTTTACTCAACCACCAGAAAGCTGCGTTTCCGCATGAATAACTTAGTTAAAATCCGAAGTATCCGAAAAACGAGCGAAGGCGATATTGTCTTTAAAATCAAAACCAGAAAATTGCTTCACCCCGAAATGCAGGCATTCAACAATCAGGATTGGCAACTCACAAGTGGTGCAGATATAAGCGACTTTAGAAAAAACTATGGATACCGCCACAAATTCAATGACATCCGGGTAAACAAAGCGGGTGATACATATTCTATTCTATTAAAAGACGATTCTTCACACACCGAAATAGATGCCACAACCGTAGTGCGTACTGAAGAAAATCATCATCTGGTCTATAAACCTTACAAAGCAAACTACAAGGCTTATAAAAATACACTCAAGAACCGTCAACGCAGTCTGGATAAAAAAATCATCCGTCAAAAAAAATTGTACTATAAAAAAGAAGTAGCCGGATTAAATCGCAAACAAAAATCCTCGTGGAGAAAATCAAAACGCTACATGAGTCCTGATGAAAGAAAGCTAAGCTTCGCCGAATGGCAGACTTATTACAACACTATAAAAGCCTCTTCTTTGGAAAATGTCGCACGATATGACAGGCGCGCAGGATTTCGGAGAGCGGTGCGAATTGGGTCAATGGGATTGTACAACTGCGATCTGATTATTCAGCCGCCGCCACCACCCCTAAATCTGTATGTCAACTTCATAGATGCGGATAAAAATCCAATTGAGCCGCAACGCGCTTACGTTATGGATAGCAACCTGAACAGCACCATAGCGCTTACCGAAAAAGCGGGCAATGACAGGCTTTACCTGTCCTATTTGCCCAGAGACAGTCAACAAGTAGTTGTGCTCACACAAGACAATCAGTTTGCGGTTTGCAACACACGCAATCTCATAAAACAAATAAACGCAACACCCGAAGGTGGAACCATTTCTTTAACTATTGACAACCCATCAGTAAGTACCAGGCGGCTCAATGAAATACGGGCATTGCTTCAGCTATAAGAATGAATGCATTTTCGGAAAAATAAAAAAGGCTGTTCATCGTGAACAGCCTTTTACATGTATCAATGGGTAATTTATTTCTTTATCGCCGCTATTCCTGGCAAGTCAATTCCCTCCAACGCTTCCAACATCGCACCACCACCCGTGCTTACGTAACTTACCTTATCTGCAAATCCAAACTGGTTCACGGCAGCCACGCTATCTCCTCCGCCAACAAGTGTAAACGCTCCTGCCTTCGTAGCTTCTGCAAGTGATTCTGCAATAGCTATTGTTCCCTTCGCAAATTTCTCCATTTCAAAAACACCCATCGGTCCATTCCAGAGAATGGTTTTTGATTTTAAGATCACATCCTGAAAAAGATGAATGGATCGCGGACCAATGTCCAATCCACTCCATCCTTCGGGAATTTCTGCAATCATACACTCCCTGATATTCGCATCGTTCGAAAATTTATCGGCGATGATGGCATCTGTGGGCAACAACAGGTTTACTCCTTTGTCGCGCGACATGGCAATAAGATCCAAAGCAGTTTGTAATTTGTCTTCTTCTACAAGCGAAGATCCAATCTTTCCCTTTTGCGCTTTGATAAACGTGAATGCCATTCCACCCCCAATGATGAGATTATCCACCGCATCCATCAGATTTTCGATGATGGCTATTTTGCTTGAAACCTTTGATCCACCAATAATTGCAGTAACCGGAGTTGCATTGGAGTTCAGCACTCGCTCTATGCTCTGCACTTCATCCTCCATGAGGTACCCAAACAATTTGTCTGTCGGAAAAAAACGTGCTATAACGGCTGTACTCGCGTGGGCGCGATGTGCAGTGCCAAATGCATCATTCACATAGACATCTCCATTCTCTGCAAGTTGTCCGGCAAAAAACTCATCTCCCGCCTCTTCTTCTTTGTGGAAACGCAAATTTTCCAGCAGCGCAACTTCACCATCCTTGAGTGAATCTACAACCGCTTTTGCTTTTTCACCAATGCAGTCTTCAGCAAATTTCACTTCAACTCCCAATAACCCGGATGTATGTTTCAAAATATGTTTCAACGAAAATTTGTCTTCTGGTCCACCCTTAGGTCTTCCCAGATGCGACATCAAAACCACACGGCCGCCTTCTGCCATTACTTTTTTGATAGTCTTCACGGCTGCACGAATGCGCGAATCATCGGTGATGTGAAGGTTTTCGTCGAGCGGCACATTAAAGTCCACGCGGATCAACGTGCGTTTGCCTTTGAAAGTGTAGGCATCCAATTGGTAATTCATGACAATAAAAAAGGAGTTGAACTAAAAGCGGACCGCATTTCGGTCCGCTGTATATGTTTTAAATTTACATTTCAAATGTTTCCAGAAACTTGGTTGTGAAGTCTCCGGAACGAAATTTCGGATCTTTCATAAGCTTCTGATGAAAAGGAATGGTTGTCTTTATTCCTTCTATGATATATTCATCCAGTGCGCGTTCCATTTTGGTGATTGCCTCCTCACGTGTTTGTGCAACAACGATGAGTTTTGAAATCATCGAATCGTAATACGGCGGAATAACATATCCCGCATAGGCGTGGGTATCTATGCGCACTCCATGTCCGCCTGGTGAATGGTATGATGTAATTTTACCAGGAGATGGTGCGAAATTTTTCAATGGATCTTCCGCATTGATGCGACACTGTATGCTGTGCATCTTCGGATAATAATTTCTACCTGAAATCGGATCACCAGCAGCGAGTTTGATCTGTTCTTTTACCAAATCATAATTGATTACTTCCTCGGTAATGGTATGTTCTACCTGGATACGCGTATTCATCTCCATGAAATAAAAATCGCGGTTTTTATCTACCAGAAATTCCACTGTACCCACTCCTTCGTATTTCACAGCTTCAGCAGCTTTGATGGCCGCCTGTCCCATTTTCTCGCGCAGTTCATCAGTCATATAAGGTGAAGGAGTTTCTTCCACCAATTTTTGATGACGACGTTGGATAGAACAATCGCGCTCACTCAAGTGACATGCCTTGCCATATTGATCACCCGCAATTTGGATCTCGATATGACGTGGTTCTTCTACAAATTTTTCCATGTACATGCCGTCGTTGCCAAAAGCTGCAAGGGCTTCACGGCGGGTTTTATCCCATGCCTCTTCCACATCGGCGTCGTTATTACAAACGCGCATTCCCTTGCCACCGCCGCCGGCAGTGGCCTTCATCATAATCGGGTATTTGATTTGATTGGCAATGGATATCGCATGTTCCAAACTCTCGAGCAAACCATCGCTTCCAGGAATGGTTGGAACACCAGCGTCTTTCATCGTTTGTTTCGCAGATGCCTTATCACCCATAGCATCTATCATCTCGGGTGAAGCACCAATAAATTTGATGCCATTCTCTTTGCACACCTTGCTGAATGTAGCATTTTCAGAAAGGAAACCATAGCCGGGATGAATGGCATCCGCGTTGGTAATTTCTGCTGCTGCAATGATGTTGGGTATTTTGAGATACGATTCTTTGCTGGATGGAGGGCCTATGCATACGGCCTCGTCGGCAAACCGAACGTGCAGGCTGTCGCGATCTGCGGTGCTGTATACTGCAACGGTGGCGATGCCCATTTCCTTGCAGGTACGAATTACGCGCAAGGCTATTTCTCCGCGGTTGGCTATTAGAATTTTCTTAAACATAGTTCTGGAGGTTGAAATTTTTGTCCTGATTATTCTTACTGAAATGGTAACGGCTTTATCTGCACATGATAAATTCCAGAGACCCTCATCGGTTGGAATTATGCAGGCTCAACTAAGAACAACGGTTGGTCGTATTCTACCGGTGTGTTGTCATTCACCAACACTTTTACAACCTTTCCGGAAATCTCGCATTCAATTTCATTGAAAAGCTTCATGGCTTCGACAATACAAACGGTATCGCCTGGTTTAACGGTAGTGCCAACCTCAATAAAAGGTGGCTTATCCTGGCCACCTGCGCGGTAGAAGGTTCCAATCATAGGAGATTTGATCTCCAGCAAATTTCCTTTAGGTTCCGGAGCAAGTGTAGAAGCGGCCGGAGCGGGCGCTGCAACGGGCGCTGCAACGGGAGCTGGTGCTGCTACATGAGGTACTGCGGCCTGAGGCGCAACTACCTGAACTACTTCTGGTCCTTTTCCTTTTTTCTCAGGTTCATGAGTCTTGATGGTGATCTTGAAATCTTTCTGTTCTATTTCAACTTCACTCACACCAGCTTTACTAACGAACTTGATGAGTTCCTGAATTTGTACGAGGTTCATCTGCAATTTCTTTGTTTGGGGTTAAGGTGAAAGGTGCCAAATGTATACGGACTAAAGAAAAACGACCATTTTATCGTGAAATTTCTTTATTAAACACTGATTTTCAATAGAATTTGTTCATGTGCATCCGAAAACGATCGAATTTATAATTGATTGGTTTTCAGCTGTATGCCCAAACTCAGACAATTAGACAAAGAAAAGCACAAATTCCTTTTAGAATTAGCAGTCCATCCAACAAACTGGTGAGCCTCTGCCAGTTTCGACCTGGATTAATTCTCCAGGTTACGAGCAAAGCGATAACGGTAATGGCAGAAATCAGCAAAAAATCAACCCTTTCCAAATCATTCTGCACCCGCATAAAAGCCAACACAAGAGCGCATGAAAGAATAAAAAGTCCAGAACAAACGATGCACGTTTTTATCCTACCCCATTTTGCAGGCAAAGTCGCACCTAAGTCTCGTTCGACATGGACATCTCTTAAGTCGCCCGCGAGAGCCAACCCACCTATCCACAAAAACTGAGATAAAATAGGCAATGCCAAAATCCAACCCTGTTCGACGGCAATCAAATCAACGAACATCCACCAGCTCGTCACGATGGTCCATGCCATTGCAGTGGCAAGGGTTTTTGTCCAGCCATTGCCGCGAAGAGAAAAATGACTCTTTGAAAATTCACCTCCTCTCCAATCGTTCTTGTAAAAAAGTGTCAGTGCAATGCCTGTTATCACCGGTATGAAAAAATGCAGTGGTAAAAACAAGAAGTTGATACAAGCCCCTGTGCAGGCAACAACCATATACACTTTTCGGTATCTGGACTCGATTGGATTGATAAACTGATAGGCACACCATGTCAGAAAAAAAGCATTCAACGCATGTGTAACAATAATTTGTTGCTGACAAATCAAGACACCAAAAACATAGGTAAACAATGCTCCTATCGAGACAAACAAACTGGTATTGTTCAGAAAACGAAGAACAGTCATCTCTAATTTTTGCCCAACAAAAACCACAGTGTTACACCGAGCGCACTTCCCAGAAAACCGCCTTCCATCGCTCGGATCATCTTCTTTGAACGAGCCGGTGGCTCATATCCATACGCATAAAAATCATTGTATGCATATCGCTCATCACTCATGGTTTCCTTTCGGATTTTTACTTTTCCAATCATTTGAGTGAGGATATAAATAACTGGAGGTGCAACGGAAGTGATGTAACCATCCTGTCCCCAATAAGCTATGGCGCCACAAGCAAGTAGCCCGATAATAAAAATATGTTTGGCTTTGAAGTTTTTACGCGCATCACCTTCTCCTGCGAGGTAAAAACGCATCTCCTGCTCGGTGAAAATATCCCCAAACATTTCGTTTTGGGTATACAATACAACTTCTGAAGAATCCTTTTTTGTTACACTAAAAACATCGCTTTTGTGCACCTCACGCACCTTTACTTTGCCATTCTTTTTGGTAACTTCCATCACAATGACGGTGCTTGTATCGTGCAGAATTTTGCAGAGCATTTCCTGCCCGTTCATCAATAGCAAGGTGTCCTGTGAATGAACATGGGAATTAATAAGAAGTGAGAATACAATTAGGACGGCAGATAATTTCATACGTGTGAGCAAAGGCTCAAATATAAGCGCACCACACATTTTCAATCACCAGTCCAAATCCCACGTCTAAGAATGGATCCTGAATCACTGCACAGAAACCCGTGCAATGGCCTTCAGCACATCGCCTTCGAGGATCTGAATAGAATACAGTCCGGTTGAAATTCCGCCAAGATCCATTTGATTTTGCCAGGATGTTTGATTCAAAACACATCGTCCGGAAATATCAAAAACGGATATCTGATACACCTGATTGATGGATGAAGTTGGAAAGATAAACTTCACTATCCCATTTGTTGGGTTGGGAAATACACTTGCATTTTGAATTTCAAATTCTTTGGTTGAAAGAAACAGCGAGCAAGAATCATCGTTGTCAACAGGATTGTCCCAGGCCAGATCGTTGCCCTGATAAAAGCAGTTTACCACAGGATTGAAGTCCATAACAAACCCAAGTGCAGCATCCATAATACCATGATCGCTCCCTATTCCCTCAATCCAAATACCACCCCAGCCTTCTGTCTCCATGTATGTGATCATTTTGCGTTGTTCACCTCCAACAGTTGTAGTGCCCACTTCTGTTACAAGTATGGTGTGCATCATTCCTACACCATATACTTCGGCTTCATCGCCAACTTCAAGTGTAAAATCGTAGAGTAGCATTTCGCCTCCTCCATAGTTTGCGTAAACGCGTTGGGTTTCTATGTCTTCTCTCACTGCTCCATTGAGGTAGGCAGGATATCCTTCCGTTTGTGTCCAGTGCTTTTTGTAGGTTACTCCATCAAAGATCGTATCACCGGAAATCGTTTCCTGGTAGTTCATCACAAATAAACCGTAGTTGGTGATTTTCCAGGTGTGGCTTTCGCTAACCATGGGAGCATATTGTCCAAAAAGAAAAGAAGAAATACACGCGAGTGAAAAAGTAAAAAGTGATTTTATCATCTGAACTATTCTTTTTATTTCTATTTATGCCAAATTTCCCTGCTGAAAACCGCATGCTCAAAGGTCTCTCCGTTGATTTCGAAATTGCCTGAAATCCTTCCAAGAAAACCAATCCGATCGCAGTTGTCAGAATAAACAACGCTACCGCCGTCCATCATGCATGAGCTATCCTCAAAAACATAGACCACACCACCCTGAAACTGGTATTCGTCTACACGCGCATCATCACACATCGCATCCTTGTTGAATTCACGAATTTTTTTCTGAATGCAGCGCGGTGTGCCATTGGCGATTTCGTTCTTCAGGCATGAACTTATAAGTAAGGTGCAAGAAAAGAAAAATAAAATGTAAAGCCTTTCTCTCATAGGATTAAAACGCTGAAGCAGTTTCGATACTATAGACGCAGTGACACGTCAATACGCTGCTCCACCATAAACCAAAAAAAGGCCAAATGGTATGACAAGTGAGTCAAAAATTCTAAAACTCTACTTTAAACTCCACACGTCTATTCTGCGCGCGGCCTTCTTTGGTGGCGTTATCGGCTAGTGGTTCTTTATCTCCTTTGCCTTCTGCACTTAGCACTTTATTCGAAGCTACTCCTTTATCGATAAGGTATTTCTGAACTGCTTTCGCTCGGCGATCACTCAGATCGAGATTTTTTGCAGGATCACCCACATTATCTGTATGGCCCATGATGCGCAATTTGTACGATGGATTTTCATTCATCACCTTCACTACATTGTCGAGAATGGTATTCGATTCTACTTTGATAACGTCTTTACCCGTTTCAAATTTGATGCCTGTAAGCGCTTGTGCAAAAAGTTGTTTTACTTCTTCTTTTACCTCCGGACACCCCTTGTTGGCGCCTGTTCCAGCCTCTGCAGGACAGGTATCTTCATAATCCGCTACGCCATCTTTATCCGTATCTACGGGACATCCTTTGTCATCTACTTTCACTTTTGCAGGTGTTGATGCACACTTGTCATTTGGATCTGCAACACCGTCCTTATCCGAATCGGCACAACCGTTGAACTTCGCTTCTCCTTTTATGGAAGGGCATTCATCGTTTTCATCTTTGATGCCATCACCATCCGTGTCCGGACAACCTGCAAATGCTTCGATACCGGCATGACTCGGACATGCATCCACTTCATCAATGAATCCGTCGCCATCTGCGTCCGGACATCCTTTGCCCGATAGAACTCCAGCCACTTCCGGACAGTTGTCTTCGAAGTCTGCAATACCATCTTTATCGGTATCAATAGGACAACCGAACTCATCTACTTTGGCAATCGGCGGTGTGTTTGGGCATTTGTCTTCTTTGTCTGAAATGCCGTCCTTATCAGAATCTGTCCATGGACACAATCCAAAGTTTATTCCGATAGTATGCAGCAAACTTCCGTCTACCTGATTGCGGTTGAATCCATCCCAATTGTCTGCTCCCTGAATAACATACGTTTCGTCGATGGTAAGAAATACCCTATCGGCAAGCTGAATTTGCAGTCCCAGGCCAAATGGAGCAACTGCCTTTGTGCCATCCAATTCATCCTTGTTGATAGGTGCACCATCGTTGTTTGAGCTGAGTTCATTGCCACTGCGATCACTGAGTGACCAATTGCTATATGAATTGAATCCAATACCTCCAAACACATAGGGCAAAAATCGTGGTTTGTCCATATCCACAAGCTTTACCTTCAGCATCACAAACGTGTTCATCACATCCGAATCGAAGGTGTTGCTGTTTTCACTTTCGTAGCCCCAACCACCGAGATTGATACGCCCCATAAGATCGAGGCGACGTGACAAATAATAGCTGCCATTCAATCCGAAAAATGGATTGACAGTTCCGAAGCGATAAAAATCATTTTTGATTTCGCCACTGTACTGATTTGTTCCAACAGAAAGTCCAACTGTTGCTCTCCAGAATTTATTCTGTGAAAATAAGGAAGTGCTGACAATAAAAATCGACAGCACGGCGACTACCATACCTTTTGCCATGATGATTCTTTTTTGGTTTAGACAACGAATGTATGCACGAATACAATTTATTCGTTGCAATTACAGGCCATTTCAGTCTATGCAAATGACCATTCTATCGTTGTCAAATAACGACTTATTGATTTTCGAATAATTTACGCAGGCTCACACGTTCGGCAATAATGCCATGCACCTGCGAAATTGGAACACGATCTTGTTTCATCGAGTCGCGCTCACGAATTGTAACCGTATTATCAGTTAGCGTGTCATAATCAATTGTGACACAATAAGGCGTGCCAATGGCGTCTTGTCTGCGGTATCTTCGACCTACAGCATCTTTGTCATCGTATTGAAGATTAAAATCGAGTTTAAGCAGATCAACAATTTCTTTGGCTTTCTCCGGCAATCCATCTTTTTTTACCAATGGCAATACTGCTACTTTCACCGGAGCAAGTGCTGCCGGAATGCTCAACACAACACGCTCTGCACCACCTTCATCGTCACCCTCTTTTGTAGGAACAATTTCTTCTTTGTACGCTGCACTTAAAACGGCTAAGAACATTCGATCCAACCCCACAGAAGTTTCAACTACATAAGGAATAAAACTCTCCTTCGTTTCCGGATCGAAGTAGCGCAGTTTTTTACCACTGTGTTCTTCGTGTTGTTTTAAATCAAAATCTGTACGAGAATGAATTCCCTCAAGCTCCTTAAAACCCATAGGGAAATTAAATTCGATGTCACTCGCAGCATTGGCATAGTGAGCCAGTTTGAGATGATCATGGAATTTGTAATTGGCATCGCCCAATCCAAGCGCTTTATGCCATTTGATACGCGCATCTTTCCAGTAGTTATACCATTCCATTTCGCTGCCTGGTTTGCAGAAAAACTGCATTTCCATTTGTTCAAATTCACGCATGCGGAAAATGAATTGACGGGCGATAATTTCATTGCGAAATGCTTTTCCAATCTGAGCGATACCAAATGGAAGTTTCATTCTTCCACTCTTTTGCACATTCAAAAAATTGACAAATATTCCCTGTGCAGTTTCAGGTCGCAGATAAATGATACCAGCATCGCCACTTACTGCTCCCAATTCTGTTTTGAACATGAGATTAAATTGACGAACATCCGTCCAGTTGCGTGAACCGGTTTCAGGATCTGCAATCTCAAGTTCTTCGATAAGCGCTTTTAATGCCACAAGATCTGAAGCCTCCAAAGCGGCTTTCATGCGGCCTTCTACAGCATTTATTTTTTCCTGACTTCGCAATACATTCGGATTTGTTTCGCGGAATTTCACTTCATCGAAAGAGTCTCCGAATTTGTTCTTCGCTTTTTCAATTTCCTTTTCCACTTTGGCTTCCTGCTTTTTGATGTAATCTTCAAGCAGCACATCCGCGCGGTATCTCTTTTTGGAATCTTTGTTATCGATAAGAGGATCATTGAAAGCATCAACGTGACCACTGGCCTTCCAGGTTGTTGGGTGCATAAAAATAGACGCATCCAGGCCTACAATATTCTGGTGCATGCGCGTCATCGCTGTCCACCAATATTCTTTGATATTGTTTTTCAATTCGACACCAAGCTGACCATAGTCATAGGCGGCTGAAAGTCCATCGTAAATTTCGGATGAGGGAAATACAAAGCCATACTCTTTGGCATGTGAGATGACTGTTTTGAGCTTATCTTCTTGATTCGGTTTTTGCATAGCGGGCGCGAATGTACGTAAGGCCTTGTGAATTTGAAGGGTTTTGAGACTTCCAATCGGATCACTAAAAAGTCCTACACCACCCGATGGAAGCTCACTCAGATAAGCAATCCGGTAAAGCCACAAAAAAAAATAATCGTTAACGGGCAACCTCAAAAGCCTCCTTGGAATCCTAAACATGCAGAACCAAATAAACCTTTGTTAATCGTCAACCATTTCGCGGATAAAATCCCCCTTAATCAACATTTAATCTTGAAGGTCTATTATTGGATTAAGAAAACCTTCATTTAAGCAAAACACCCGTTTGTGCGGGTGTTTTTGCTCTGCCTTCTTTTGTGCAATTCCCTATTTTACAATCAGTTTAGTATGCTCAGACGGTGCTGATGTGGAATACGAAATGACCAATGAATAAACGCCTGGAGCAAAGTCTGGAATGAATTGATTTATGCCCTTTCCCAAACTGCAAACCAACTTACCAGAAGCGTTATAAATGTAAATCGACTCCATTTCACTATTTGGATCGTTCAGATGCACAACATTACCAGCAACAACAGCAGTTGGGTAAATCAAATTGGTGTTGCTCGCGTACTCTGAAACACCTGTTGCGAAGTAATAAATTTCTCCTCCGTCAGCGTTGTTATCAACTCCGCCGCACACCACAATCCCATTGGCAGTAGCACCTCCAGCGTATTGAAATCTGCCTGGCACCGAGATTCCACCATCGCTCCAGGTTTCATTTTCCGGATCAAAAAATTCAGTATTGGAATAGGTAATGTCCACTTCGACTCCACTATGATCGGTTCCTCCCGGCAACAATACCTGTCCATCCAGCATAAAGAGCTGATGATAGCTGTGTTTCCCATTTGTGCTTTGAGTCACCGTCCACTCATTCGTTTGGGGATCATAAATTTCGCACTCCGGCATGCCCTCAAACAAATTGAGATCTCCATTAAAAAATCGTCCGCCTGTCACCAATACACGTCCATCTGGCAGCAGAATTGCTGCGTGATTATCGCGGGCAAAATTCAAAGAAGCCACAGGTGTCCATATATTATTCATCGCATCATATATCTCGCATTGATTCATTTGAAATCCAAAATCGGGATTAAATCCGCCAGTTACAAGAAATTGAATCCCGTTTGACAACCGTGTTACCGTAAAAGAACTGCGCCCGTAATTCATACTGGCCATGGCTTCAAACTCCATGGTAGTTGTGTTTAACTTCTCACAGGAGGAAAGATTGACAAAACCGTCGTAGCCTCCCATTACAAGAAGATAATTGGGTTGATACATCGCGGTGCTGTGATAAGATCGTGAAACTGACATCTCTGGACCAACTGAAAATTCCAAAGAGCCAAATGTATCTTCCAGAATTTCTGTTGTGCTCCAGTTGGTGGCATTGCCATCCCAACCACCGATAATAATCATGCGCTGGTCTCCGATCACGTCTGCTGTGTGATCCAGTCTCGCTGAATTCATGTCCGGCAGATTGTCCCAGGTCTCACCACTTTCCTCAAAGATTTCTGCACTGGCCAAACCACTGTTACCATCGTATCCGCCGGTTACAATGAGCCTGGTGATACCATCACTGTTCACATAGGACAACGCAGCATGTCCGCTGCGGCCATAACCCATTTCTTCAATCGGCTGCCATTGGCCCTGCATCTGAAACTGCGCGAATCCAAGCGCGATAAGAAAAATAGCGGTCGCTTTCATTTGATCTAATTGAATACGCTAATTAACACAAGGCGCGCTCATTTGACCGCACTTTTTCAGTTTTATATCGAAAAAAATGAATGCATACATTTGCGCTTCAATAATTCGGTTATGAGTAAAAGTTTACGCGTTGGCGTTTTGGGTGGAGGTTCTTGGGCAACGGCACAGGTAAAATTGCTGTGCAACAACACCGATAAAGTCTATTGGTGGATGCGCAGCCGCGAGGCCATAGATCATATCCGCAAATTCGGACACAATCCTCATTACATCCAAAGCATCGAATTTGAAAGGGACAAAATCTATGTAACAGACGATCTTCAGGCTGTGATCGACAACAGCGATTACATTGTTGTGGCGATACCCTCGGCTTTCCTGCATGAAACATTCAACCACTACAAACCACAAGGACTCGAAAATAAGGTTTTGTTCTCCGCCATTAAAGGTATCGTAAATGAGTTCGATTCAATTCCGGCGAGATACTTCCACAAACAACTTAATGTACCCTACGAACAAATTGGATTGATCTGTGGCCCTTGTCATGCAGAAGAAGTTGCGCTCGAAAAATTATCCTATCTCACCGTTGGTTGCCATGACGTTGAAAAAGCCGACATCATGGCCAAACTTCTTGCGTGCCGTTACATCAAAACAAATACAACCGAAGATGTTTTTGGTACAGAACTCGCTGCCATTTTAAAAAATGTGTACGCCGTGGCATCCGGCATTTGCCATGGTCTGGGATACGGGGATAATTTTCAGGCGGTACTTATCAGCAGCGCCATTCGGGAAATTGAAAGATTCCTCGACAGCGTGCATGAAATTCACCGCGACGTAAAAAGTAGTGCATACCTCGGCGACTTGCTGGTAACTGCGTATTCGCCTTATTCGCGCAATCGAACTTTTGGAACCATGGTGGGAAAAGGGTATAGTGTGAAGTGGGCAACGATCGAAATGAACATGGTAGCTGAAGGATATTATGCCGCTCGCGGAATCAATGCCATCAATAAAAAATTCCAGGCCGATATTCCTATTGCTGATGCCGTGTATCGCATTCTCTATGAAAAAATTTCTCCGATGATGGAGATGCGGATATTGACTGATAAGTTGAGCTGATTTCTACTTTCGTATCCGAAATTCTCCATGTAAAAATTCGCGCAATGGCCAACAGATATGCCATAACACTCCTACACTGGATAACCACCATCATCATAGGTTCGGTGCTGAGTGGTCTTTTTAGCCCTTGGATGAATTCTCCTCAATTTAACGTTACATCACTAGATGTGGTAGTCTGGAGCTGCATTATCAGTGGATTGTTTTCACTGCCATTACTTCTGCTTGCTCTCTTTCTAATTCCAAAATTTTTAAAAGCAAACCATAAACGCAAGCATTTGCCAATTTTACTTTCGGCTATATCAACTGGCTTCGTTTTAGTGGGATATCTTGCAGCGGGATTTTTTCTTGGGGGGCAGCTAATAACCCTTAAGTACTATAGCTTTGTGCTGGTAGGTTTTTGCATAAGTGCTATTCTGAGCAGCCTTATTTGGACAAGAATGTACAAGCCAGATTCCAATAATCCGGCAAGTGAAATAGAAGCCCTTGACTCAGATTTATTGAATTGATTTACTTCTTATAAAACAAAAAGCCCTCCGAAATCCGAAGGGCTTTTTAACAGACGGCAGCAAACAATATCCCAAAATTCTGAGTGGGTCGTAGCGGAATATCTTGTGAGGATAAAATTCAAAAATTGGGCGCACTCGACTCACGAAACGCACTGCATAAATTGGGTTTTGTAATTCCTCTTTCGATTTGTTGTAGCACTTTAAGACGGAACAAACGTATTATCAAGAAGGAGGTCCCTCGCTGCGCTCGGGATGACAGTATATAAAGAAGAAAGAAGTTGCGCGGAAAGAGGGGAAGAGAAAGGGCGGGGCC
>JBJXFC010000078.1:0-8653 GCA_046153915.1 Flavobacteriales bacterium | reverse complement strand
TCATCCACCAACTCCATTCCCATGAGTTCATTTTTGACAACAATGCCATTGTAATTTCCGGTTAAGAGCAGATTGCTGCCGCCACCAAGAACCAATCTGCCAGTGGTATTGACAAATTGCGTAGATTCCAGAAGTTCTTGCAGCATATCAAGAGTGTCAAAACGAGCAAAGTATCTCGCACTTGCATCAATGCCAAAAGTGTTGAAGGGTTTGAGTGAAGTATTCTCAGAAATCATGGGATCAAAATGAATCTTTTTCAGTATGCACGTCTATTGTTCTTTTGGATAATCCGAACAGGAGATTGTTATTTCCAGACTATTCGGCGGTTTGAATTGTGTTTTCGAACTCTTGCTGAGTGATTGCGACATATGCACCTCCATGACAGGCAAGCAGATCGGCTATCAAATTTCGTTCAGGTAAAATTTTTGCGACAATATCATAACGCTGCCACATCTTGCCCAGTTGTGCGAACTCGGTCATGTGATCACCAGAATGGATTGCGTAGTATGATTTTCCATTGATCAATTTGCGGTATTGAGGAAACTCTTTGTCCATTTTCGAAAAGTCCGACTTTCTTTGTGGCAAAAGAAACGATAATTGAATAAGTTTTCGGATATATTGGCTGAAAAGCTCATTGCCACCCATGGCGATAAGTTTGACAATGTTATGGTGGTGCTTCCTGCCTTGCAGGCTGGAAGTGCCCTTCTGCAGTCTTTGCGCAAAAGGTCTACTGGTGCCATGTGGTTGCCCGAAATGGTTGTAATGCCGGAATTTGTTTTTCGCTTAAGTGGAAAAAAAACAGCTTCTCCCGTCGATCTTATGCTGTTGCTTTTCGAAGCATATTCCAACACAGTTTCAAATCCGGATGATTTTGCCACCTTCTGCTCCTGGTCGGCTGTTGTGTTGAAAGACTTTCAAGACATTGATCAATACCTGGCAGATTCTTCGTCTTTGTTTGTCAATTTGCGAAATATTGAAGAGATTGATCACTGGAGCCTGAGCAACGAAGTGCTCACACCATCTCAGGAAAAGTACCTTGGTTTTTGGAGTGAGATGGGTTTAACTCACCAGAAATTCAATGCTCTCCGCGAAGAAAGGGATATCTGGAGTTATGGCGCGCTGGTGCGAAAATTACCTGAGTGGAAGGCGGAAATTGAGCGTGTGATGCGCACGAAATCCGTCTGGTTTGTTGGTCTCACCGCATTAACTCCCGCAGAAGAACAAATGGTATTTATGCTGGAGGAGTTCTGTGATGTCCATATTTGTTGGGATGTTGATCCGTATTATTTCAACGATCCCATGAATGAAGCGGGTTCTTACCTCCGGCGGTTTGCAAAACGCAAGATGATGGATCTACCGTTCACGTCTTCGATGTCTGCAGGTGCCAGAACAATTGAAATAGTTGAAACTGCAACACCTGCCGGAGAAGTTTTCGCATTGTGTGAGATGCTGCGCAACGTGCCCGCTGAAGAGTATAATTCAACAGCCGTTGTGCTTGCTGACAGCGGATTGATTCAGCACTTGTTGCGTGCATTGCACGATCAGCAAATTCCAGTTCAAACGGCAATGGGTATTCCCGTCAGAAACTTGCTGCAAGGCCAGTGGGTTGGCCTCTTGCTTCAACTGAAAGCGCCGCCAGGAAAGGGGAAAATTCATTTCAAAACGCTGCTGGAATGGCTTGCCTTGTCTGCTGAGTTTGAATTGAGTAATGAGGCATTTACCCAAATAAAAAATGAGGTTACGCAGGAAGTAATAATCTATCCGGGGCCGCAGCATTGCAAAGATCTTCTCCAACGATTTGCACCCGACTGGAAATGGAACTTTCTAATTGAACCCTCTTTATCGCCTGTTGAGTTTTTGCATCATTTGCGCAATTTGTTTTTGGAATACCACAAAACAAGCAGGCAAGACGCTCTCAAATCCAGTGTTTCGGTGTCAATTCTTTCTACACTGGATGAATTGATACGACTTATGGATGTGCATCCTTTCACCCATTCTTTTGAAGTAATCAAAACCATCTGGCAACAATTGTCATCACGCGAAGAAATACGATTTGAATCTGCTTTGCAGGATGGAATAAAGGTTTTGAGTATGGTAGAAACGCGGGGATTGGATTTTGACAATCTCTATATTCTGGGCGCCAACGAAGATCGTTTTCCAGGGAACTCTCAGGAACAAACTTTTATTCCCTGGGATGTTCGTGGGATATTTCACTTGCCCTTGCCAGATGAACGAGAAGCAACATTTGCCTACAATTTTTATCGACTGATACAACGGCCTTCGTCCATTCATTTTCTGCACAGTTCTATCAATGCAGATTATAAATCATCGGAGCCCAGCAGGTTTATTGCTCAACTGAATTATGAGTGGCCATTTCGAAACAAATCAGTCCAATGGTTCAAACGATTTGTAAGGCTTGAAGCTGGCAAAAACGCTTTGGCCACGGAAAGAATGCCCAACAATGACTTTGTGCACAAACGTCTCGACGAGTTATTTTCAGCTGGTCTATCGCCCAGTGCGATGGGTAAATTTAACCGCTGCCCACTTGACTTTTATTATCGATACATTATTGGCCTGGGAGAAAATGAAGAAATGGAAGAACGCATGAGTGCTGCCACATTTGGCAGTGTCATTCACGACGTACTCGAACATTTTTACCGCGATTTTATCGATTCATATCCTCAGGATAATGACTTTGACCTTCTCATTGCAGATTTAAAAAACAAACTGCAAGAGGCGTTTGGAAGATTGTATTCATCTTCCGGAATTTCATCAGGACTCAATCTTTTGTCATTGGAAGTCGCAGCCGAGATGCTCACAGGATATTTACGCAGCGAAAAGAGCAGGAGTAACTCCAATGCCGAAACAACAAATAGTATTTCAATTCGCGAAATTGAATTCTGGATGGAGCGGGATTTACCTGTTGACAGGTTTGGCTGGAAGAAACCCATTCGACTTCGGGGAAAAGGAGATCGCGTGGAGGAAATTGCGGGAAAACACTGCATTATCGACTATAAAACCGGCAAAGTAGCGCCTGAAGATTATACAATGAAACAGGATATTGCGGATGTTGTGTTTGCTGCCGACCGAGGCAAACTGCTGCAATTGTTGACTTATATCTACATGTACGCCGCAAAAGGTCATGATCCGGCCAACATCACCGCTGGTTTTTTCAGCTTTGTGAGGCCATCAGCGGGGTATTCATTCCTGGAAAATGCAGGAGACCCAGCGGGCTCAAATGCCTGGATTCCGGCATTTGAAGAGGCTGTGGTAGAGTGGGTGCGGAAAACTTACGAAATGCCTCATTTTGAGCATAATCCGGATAGTGAATACTGCCAATATTGTATGTCTTAGGCTCAATTCGCTCATAATTAACGTTCCGGATACCTTCCTTGGTGTACAAACCCTTTTCCGGTTGTACTTTTGCACGCCCAAATAAAAACGGGTCAGTAGGAGAATCAGAGCATGAAGAATATACGCAATTTCTGTATCATAGCACACATCGACCATGGTAAAAGCACGCTGGCAGATAGATTGTTGCAGGTAACCAAAACTGTGGACGACCGCAAACTGGTTGCTCAAACACTGGATGATATGGACCTTGAACGCGAAAAAGGCATAACCATCAAGGCGCATGCAATTCAGATGAAATTCATCCACAAAGGAGAGAATTTTGTGCTCAACCTGATTGATACTCCGGGCCACGTGGATTTTAGCTACGAAGTGTCTCGCAGCATTGCAGCCTGCGAAGGTGCGCTGCTTATTGTAGATAGCACTCAGGGAATTCAGGCTCAAACCATTTCAAATTTGTATCTGGCACTGGAGCATGATCTTACCATTATTCCTGTTCTCAATAAACTGGATCTCCCAAATGCCGAGCCGGAAATTGTAAAGGATCAAATTGTGGAATTGATAGGTTGCGAGCGCGGAGACATCATTCATGCCAGTGGAAAAACCGGATTGGGAGTGGACGAAATATTGGCCGCTATATGTGATCGTATTCCCGCACCAAGTGGTGATGAAAGCGCCCCTCTGCAAGCCATGATATTTGATTCCGTATACAATTCTTTTCGCGGAATTATTGCCTATTACCGCATCAGAAATGGAGTTATAAAGAAAGGCGACAAGGTGAAATTCCTTGCGACAGAAACGGTCTATGAGGCTGATGAAGTGGGTGTGATGGGCCTAAGCCTTGAACCGCGCAAAGAAGTAAGAGCGGGTGACATTGGCTATATCATTAGCGGCATAAAATCTGCCAGGGAAGTAAAAGTGGGGGATACACTCACCCACCTCGAAAGACCTTGTACCGAGCGCGTGCGTGGATTCGAAGACGTAAAGCCGATGGTGTTTGCGGGTCTTTATCCGGTGGATACTGATGACTATGAAGACTTGCGTGCATCGATGGAAAAATTGCAGCTCAACGACGCTTCTTTGGTGTTTGAGCCTGAGAGCAGCCAGGCGCTGGGCTTCGGATTCCGCTGTGGATTTTTGGGTATGTTGCACATGGAAATTATTCAGGAACGTTTGGAGCGCGAGTTCAATATGACCGTCATTACAACCGTTCCCAACGTAAGTTATCTGGCCCACCTCACCAAAGGAGAAACCATCGAAATACACAATCCAAGCGAATTACCGGATCCGAATAAACTGGACTCCGTTGAGGAGCCTTATATCAAAGCCCAAATTATTACCAAAAGCGAATACACCGGGGCGGTAATGACAATGTGTATTGAAAAACGAGGAACGCTGCAAAACCAACATTACCTCACTGCAGATAGAGTAGAATTGACTTTCGAGATGCCTCTTGCGGAGATCGTTTTTGATTTTTACGATAGACTTAAAACAATTTCCAAAGGATATGCGTCATTCGACTATCATCCTGTTGGTATGAAGGAGAGCGACCTCGTGAAGATGGACATCCTGCTCAATGGAGAACAGGTGGATGCACTTTCGGCGCTCATTCACCGGGATCACGCATTCGACCTGGGGAAAAGAATCTGTATTAAACTCAAAGAACTTATACCGCGCCAACAGTTTGAAATCGCATTGCAGGCGAGTATAGGTGCAAAAATAATTGCACGCGAATCGATTAGTGCTCTGCGCAAAGACGTTACCGCCAAGTGTTACGGTGGTGATATTTCCCGCAAACGTAAACTTCTTGAGAAGCAGAAGGAAGGTAAAAAACGTATGCGGCAAGTGGGAAGTGTGGAAGTTCCCCAGGAGGCGTTTCTGGCTGTGTTGAAGTTGTAATTGCCATAGAGTATTTCATTGGATACTATTGGAAGAATATTCCATACTCATCCCAATACCATTTCAGAATTCGAGTGGTCGTGGAGAAAAGAATTTCATGGTGAAATGTTTTACTTACTCGAACCACTTCTCCTTATGAGCAAGCCTCATGGCCTGGGCTTTGGAATTGATGTGGAGCTTCTCGTAAATATTTGCGATGTGTTTCCGCACAGTAAATGTGCTGATGTTAATGACGGAAGAAATGCGTTTGGCATCCCAACCGTTAACCATGTATTCCAGTATTTCCTTTTCCCGTTTGGTTATTGAATCAGGAAGACTTGAAGGGTTTTGTGCTGTTGAAGAAAGTTCATTGGAGGAGCGGTTCAGCAGTTGAAGAGTTTTACGTGCAATGGCAGGACTCATGGGTGCCCCTCCATGTTCCAGGGCATTATGCACGGCGTCCTGCAAAACGCCTGCCGGCTCATGCTTCAGTAAATACCCAGATGCACCCGCTTGAATGGCATTGAAAATTTTGTCGTCGTCGTCGAATACTGTGAGTACAATAAAGTGGATGGCTGGGTAAAGTGAATGTGCCAATGCAATGGTTTGAATACCGTCCATGAGCGGCATTTCGAGGTCCATGAACATCACTTGAGGCATTTTATTTTCTGGAAGTCCTTTGAGTTTCTCCAGGCACTCCATTCCATTTGTAGCAACAAACATTAACTGAGCGTTCTGAAATTCTTTAAACTTCTGCAAAAAGGTATTGCGGTTTATCACATTGTCTTCTGTGTATGCAATGCGGATACTGTCGTTTTTCATTCTTTGTAAGGTGTAATTGTAGATAGGTGCAAACTGAATTTCTGGCGACTTTCCGCGATGGGTATTTTAGCAAATATGATTACAATGCGAGGTTGCAGAAATAATTAATTTGTGTTATTCTGAGCTATTTCAACCAATATTCCGGAATTTTCGTTTTGTTTCCATTCAAGGTGCCATTTCATAATGCCTGCACGATGGCGCATATTCATAAGTCCGTTGCCAGATTCCGATACCAACAGGTTTTCCAGTCTTCCGGTTCCATTGTCAGCTATCTGCACATGAGGGTTTTTACCAACATGAGATTTAAACCAGACCTGAATGTTATTGGCGCCGCTATGTTTGAGAGCGTTGTTTACAGCCTCATGAATGATACTGAACAATTGATAGGCGTGGCCGGGCTGCAAGAGAACGTCTTCCTCGATTTCTTCAATTACTTCGAGTTGAAATTCGGGATAACTCCTGCCCAATCGCTGCAAAAGAAGTTTTACTCGGTCGCTTATTGATGTGAATAAAAGTTTGTCTTTCTTAAGTGCCCAAATTGTATCATTCAGCAGTGATATCATTGCTTGTGAATTTCCTTTCAATTCCGAAAGCGTGGATGCGGTAATCGTAGTGTTCTCCAAATGCTGGATATTCGAAACTATTGAAGCTGCGTAGGAACCCAGGTTGTCGTGCAGATCTGCGGCAATTCTTTTGCGTTCATTTTCTTCAGCCTCTCGCACTGCCCGTTCTGCTTTTAATTGGTCTTCCCTCATCTGAATTTGCATTTGCAGTTCCCGCCGTCTTGCTTTGTTTCTGAAATGCAACCAGAGGATGGAAGAGATTAGTACAGAAAGGATCAGCACGCCATACATGAATGTATTCTTTTGGCTGAGTTGCAGCTTCTGTTCTATAATGGTATTTTCTCTTTTTTGTACTTCGAATTTCGTTTCAATTTCTGCGATGGCATCAGCAGAATTTAATTCGTAAAGACTGTCTTTAGCGATCACAATATTCTCTAATACGCTGGCGTATTGAGATTGATTTTGCATGGCTTTGTAGCATTTGGCCAGGGCTTCATAATACGTTAATCGAATACCCCATTTGGTGGCGTTTCGTTCGGTTGTCTCGCCGGCTTTTTCTAATCGTTGGTTGATCAAATCAATCGCCTGATCATATTTTTTCGATTGGATATAAAAATGGATAAATGCCATCCAGTAGTTCATATCCCCATCTCCCATATTGATTTTGTCATTGAGCACGGAAAGTTTGTTGAGGATAGACTCCGCATTTCCCAGATCATTGATATCGGTATACAATCTTGCCTGGCGCTGAAGCGTTATGGCAAGATTGTACAAATCGTCATTCCTGTTAAAATTTTCAATGGCCATATTGTTATAGTATATGGCACTATCGATATTGTTGAGTTGCATCCACGCTTTTCCCAATGTGGCTAGCACAGTGGAACGGACGCTATTTGTATTGGCATTATCTTCATTCAACATAGTCAAGGCCTGCCTTTCCCACTCAATGGTTTTTAGTGCATTCTTCTGCTGACTTTCAACAATTGCTATCAAATGCATGGTCTGTGCAATGTGCAGGTTGTTTTGTCTTTTTTGAACATCACTCAAGAGCGGAAAAAGGATCCTCAAAGCTTCGGCACTATTCTGTTCACTTTGGTAAGTAGTTGCCTTGAAGCTGCGCAGTTTGAATTCGACATCTACGAGTGAGGAATTATTCGGATCAAGTTTTTTCAGGGCTTCGTCAATGGATATTCTGGCGCTGTCGTTGTTGCTGTTGAGATAATGAGCCCAGGCAATATAGTAAGCCGATAAACCTATTTTTTGAACATCACCACTCTTTGCAGCAAGTGATTGAGACATAAATGCCAATTCATTGAATGTTTCGGAATTGATATCATTGCGCTGACAAGCGTCCAGAATGGCATTCAGCTTTTCTTCATCGTTGGTAGCCGCGTATACCTTTTTTACCAATACTTCTGTTGATTCCGACTGGCCAGGGCTCCACGAGCTTATCAATAGGAATAGGAGTGTTGCGATTACACACTCCAAAGCGCAATTTGCGCGGAGTCGATGGGCGATCAATGGTATTTGCTGCAATGTGCTCATAGTAACGGAGTCAAAAATGGGTCATTTGGCGTGATTTTCAATCAAAATGGCCAGGAAATACTACAAACTGATTATTTCCTGCGAATGAGTCTTTTCGTCTTTTTGTGAAGTTAATTCCAGGCTGAGTAAAGTGTTTCAATTTCGGACTAGCAGAGATACAAAATCAATGGTCCGAGCGCACTTCCACATCAACCGGGATATCATCAAAATACAGTCTGACATGAAAAAGATTTTATTCGCGTTTCTTATTGGAGCGCAAGGTTCGTTCTTATTAGCTCAAAACGAAGTAGAACCCAACGACAATTTTGCGACTGCAAATACCATCAATGCCGGAATGATAGCCTATGGCAATCTCTACCAAAACGGCCCAACGGATTACTACGACTATTTCACCTTTACTATGCCGGAGAATGGCTCTGTGGATATTGAGTTCATTGTGACCAACGAATCAGGAGGCACGTTAAGTGCAGATTTTGTATTGTTTTATGCCAACA
>JBJXFC010000073.1:0-3385 GCA_046153915.1 Flavobacteriales bacterium | reverse complement strand
TTGGTGGCTTGCTGGAATTCCGCAAACGGATCGGCTGATGCGGATAAGAAGCTCGTGGATGAGGCTGCGCTACACGGTGGTCGTACCGCCCTGAAGCTCACATCCTATGTCCCACTCGCCATGGCTGGCCTGTATCTGCTGTTGATTCTCTACTTCAAAGCCAAGGGTGGCTACAAAGCTGTTCACATTGAAGGTCAGGGAGCTGCCGCGAAAGAAGTTCCCTAAGTTTTCATTCGTTCTCCGTTTCTCCCAAGCCCCGCTTTTGCGGGGCTTTTTTGTATCGCTGTTGTTTCAAAGAAACCAAATTTCCATCTTTGCGGCATGAATGTGCCTTCTCAAAAAGTGATGCTCGGACTCCGTTTGCCAACTGATCCCCGCTGGGTAAACCTGGTCGAAAAAAACATTGAAGAAATTTTGACAGACCATGCCTATTGCGAACAAAAGGCGGCCAGCAATGCCATTAGTTGTATTGTTAAGTTTCCAGATTATCCAGACCTTGTGGACGAAATGGTGCGAATCTCCATAGAAGAAATGGAACATTTTGGGATGGTCCATCAGGAGCTGAAGAAACGTGGACTTCATTTAGGGAGAGAGCGCAAGGATGAGTACGTGCACGACCTCGCCGGATTCATCATGAAAGGCGGCAACAAACAACAGCAATTCGTAGATCGTATGCTTTTTGCAGCTATGATTGAGGCCAGAAGTTGCGAGCGGTTTAGAATCTTATCCGAAGAAATTGCGGACAAAGACTTGCGCGGATTTTATCGATCGCTCATGGAAAGTGAAGCAGAGCACTACACTACTTTCATTTCATTTGCCCGGAAATACGGCCAGGGTATTGATGTGGATAAGCGTTGGCAGCAATTCCTCGATTTTGAGGCATCACTGATGGGGAGATACGGCAAAAAGGAAACCATGCACGGCTAAGTGCGCTTAGTAAAGTCTGGAAGTCTCAATTCTGATGAAGCGCCGAACCGCAAATGCCGTGGCCAGCCAGGAAATGATCAGTCCGATAGCCACTACTCCTCCAATTAACATGAGGAATCGATTTTGATCTTTTAGCACTTCAATGGCATAGGATAATTCTTCCCGCACGAAGTATAAAAAGCCGAAAAGCAGCACCAAAGCTATTAGGGAAGATACAAAACCGTATATCAGTCCACGGCGAAGAAATGGTTTTTGGATAAACCAATGCGTAGCTCCTACCAATTGCATGCTCTTAATCAGAAAGCGTTGCGAAAAAACGGCGAGTTCGATCGTGTTTACGATAAGGACAATGGCAATTATCAGAAGCAATACACCAACGATACTCAAGGCCAGGGTCCATTTGTTGAGGTTGGTGTTCAATTGCTGAAGGAGGTCTTTCTGATATTCGACCTGGCGCACCAACGGATTTTGTTTCCATTCGCCAACCAACGATTCCGCTTTCATTTCGCGGCCTGCAGCGGCATTTAATCGGATATCCAGTGATGCAGGGAGTGGATTGTAACCCAAAAAATCCACAAATTCTTCACCCAGCTCTTCTTCCATAATTTCGGCTGCCTTTTCTTTTGAGGTATACGAAACCGATGCGATGTAATCTTCGCCCTCAAGCCGTTTTTTAAAGGATAAAATTTCGTTTTCTGTGGCCTGATCGGTTAGCATCAACTGAACTACAACCTGACCCCGGTAGTGATCGCTCAGAGAATTGCCGAGCAGAAAGACCATAAACAAGACTCCAACCAGGAGCAATACAAAGGTGATTCCTACTACTGTGGAAATGGAAGAGATGGTGCTACCAGTCGTTTTAAAAAGGGACTTTGCCAAGGATTAAAATTTATCTGCACGAATAAAATCCGACTTTTGCGCAGCACAGCATCCTCCCGTTTTTGTTTTCAACAAGGTGCCCAAGAAAAAGGGGCGCCGTAATAATGGGCGAATAAGATTATGCGACTTCTACGATATGCCCTTCGAAGTAAAGGTTTTCGCCTGCAAGTGGATGGTTAAAATCGATGATTATCGTATTCAGTTTTACTTCAGCAATCACACCCATAACTTCTTCACCTTCTTCGGTCTTCATCGGAACTACCTCGCCTTCTTCGAATAAATCCTCGTCCAATTCTCCATCGATGATGAATGTTTCTTTGGGAAATTCGATGTATAAACTTTCGTCTTCTTCGCCATAAGCTTCTTCAACCGCTACGTAGACGGTAAATTTATCTCCCGCACTTAAACCGAGGATCGCTTTTTCGAATTTTGGAAGCATGGGATCTTCTCCCATTACAAATCGCATTGGTTCGTCTGTTGTTGTTTCCTCAATCAATTCGCCTTCCGGACCATCTGATTTCAGGATATAATGCAATGCTATTTGTTTGCCTTTTTCTATTTTCATGTCGCTGAATTGTGGCGCAAAGGGAAGAAGAATTGGCCCCGAAAAAAAATAATATTTTACAAATGACCATTTCTTGCTGTCTATTTGCAAGTCATGGCGCGTCTCATACTTGTACCCACACCCATTGGTAACCTCGAGGATATTACCCTGCGGGCATTGAGGTTGCTCAAAGAATGTGATTTTATTCTGGCAGAGGATACCCGGGAATCCAAAAAGCTGCTTTCCCACTTTTCCATTGATAAACCTGTTTTCAGTTATCACCTCAACAACGAGCACAGCATTGTAAAATCCATGGCCTCCAGAATTGCCAATGCAAATACAGTTTGTCTGGTAACCGATGCTGGTACACCGGGCATAAGCGATCCGGGATTTTTGCTTGTGCGCGAATGTTTGAATGTATCCGTCGAAGTGGAGTGTTTGCCTGGTGCCACGGCATTTGTACCGGCGCTGGTTGTAAGCGGACTTCCCTGCGAGAAATTTATTTTTGAAGGATTTCTCCCCCATAAAAAAGGAAGGGAAACGCGCATTAAAAAAATTGCTGCAAGTGAAATTACCACGGTGTTATATGAGTCTCCTCACAGACTGGTAAAATCACTCGAGCAAATGATCACTTTCTGCGGGCCGGAAAGAGCTTGTTCTGTGAGCCGTGAGATCTCCAAAAAATTCGAAGAAACGGTGCGCGGAACTCTTCAGGAAGTCCATCATCATTTTACAACACATGATATCAAAGGCGAGTTTGTGATCGTGGTGGCGCCAATGGGAAATTCAAAGACGGAAAAATAATTGATTTCCCGGACCATATCTGCCAATTGGAACTATCCAAATATTTTCCCAAATAACTCTTCCACTTTCCCAACAGGAGTGACTTTGATGTCTTTGCTCAACTCCTGGATATTTTTATTGAAGGAAGAAACAAATATTTCTTCGAACCCAAGTTTGGCTGCTTCCTGTATGCGCTGATCCACGCGACTTACAGGACGAATTTCTCCGCTGAGACCAACTTCTCCTGCAAAA
>JBJXFC010000057.1:0-11329 GCA_046153915.1 Flavobacteriales bacterium | reverse complement strand
GACTTACCATCGAGATTCGTGATAGTATACAGAATACACTCAATCCGCATGGAGTGGCAGTGGTTATCGAAGCCCATCATCTCTGCATGCAGATGCGCGGGGTATCCAAACAAAACAGTGTGACTACTTCAAGTGCATTCAGTGGTGAATTCCTGAATAATAGCAAAACAAGAAAGGAGTTTATTGCACTGGTGGGTTCCAAACTTTCTTAATGTTTTTTGAGAAGAATTGGAGATTTTCCTCGGGGCGATTAAGACAAAACGATAATTTGTATGTCAAACAGAATTAGATCGTAACCTTCGGAATGTGTCTATGACGACGCACATTTCCAATACCTCTGCGGGTTTTTTTCTTCTTAAAAGAAGCTTCGTTGATGATGAGATAGTCTACCTTAATCATGGCAAAGAAATAGCCGTCGTTGTCTTCTTTGTCTCCGCGCTGCTGCCCTGGTGCCGTTACGTATGACGGAAGCCCGCCATTGGCCGGCCCAAGCGATGGATTGCTAAGATAAGCTGCAATTTCTCCGTTTTTGTCTCCCTGGTACAATTCGATATCCTGAGGATTGTAGTAATCTGTGCTTACATCATCAATATAATCTGTAAAGGTGTATCGGTAGGTAGCCTCAAATCCAAATGACCACTGACGATGCAGGCGAACCATATAACTAAACCCAATGGGCACATTGAGTTGCCATAAATTGTATGGGTTTGGTCCGTCTGGCAGTCCCTGACCTTCTGTGGCCAATGGTGCCAGATTGACCCAACTGCCATTGAGGTTGGTTTTTGGATTGAAATGGAAAAAGCCCAGGCCACCAAATACGGTAAGATAAGATCCTCTTACATGCCAGGGCGATCCTTCCGCATTTTGACGCTTGAGATTGTATTGATGGCCTTTTTTACTGCCAATACGAACCCAAAACTCAGCCATCAAATCGAGTTCAACTATATCGCTCCTGAAATTGAGATTGCGGTTCTGGCGGAAAGGTTCTTTTGTGAGTTTGTCATCTCCCGAAACGCGGCCGTAGTTGAAATTAATCCGACCGTAAATATTTTTGTGGAAAGCGTGACGCCAGCCAATAAAAGCGGCCATGTTAAATTCGGTAACTTCAAGATCCTGAAAGTCGTTGGTGCCCACTTTGTCTTTACCGCCGAGATCGCCCAGAAAATTGCTCGCTCCCATTCCAAATTCAATGTGATTGGGATAACGCAGATAGGCTTCCTCTGTGAAGAAGTCAAATTTCTGCCCTAAAAGGGAAGAAACACTAAAAAGCATTAGTATAGGTAAGGCAAACCGTTTCACAACGGATCAAAAATAGTCAAAAAATCAAAAAATCCGCGTTGGATTACATTTTAAGTGACTGAAACCGAAAACTAAGGTGATGAATGAGAATTCCGGCACAAACACTCACATTCAAAGAATGCTTGGTACCAGTCTGGCCAATTTCGATGGCACCATCGCAGGCATTTATCACTTCCTGATCCACCCCGTGAACTTCATTACCAAAGACGAATGCCAATTTATCTCCTTGATTTACAGCGAACGAAATCAATTCCAAACTACCAGTGGTCTGTTCTACGGCATAACATTTTATGCCTTGACCCCTGAGCGATTGAATTGCCTCCAAAGTGGTTGAAAACGCCTCAAACTTCACTGTTTCTGTTGCTCCAAGAGCACTTTTGAGCACTTCGCGGTGGGGTGGAGAAGGAGTATATCCGCAACAATAGACCGCCTCGGCACTAAAGGCGTCTGCGGTGCGGAAAATGCCGCCAACATTGAGTCCACTGCGAATATTGTCCAGAACAATCCAGAGAGGTATTTTCGGTGCGCTTTTGAACTCCTCGACACTGAGCCGACCCAGAGCCGACATTGATTTTTTCTCGTGCATAAAAATGCTGTAAAAAAAAAGCCCGTCCTCCTGGACAGGCTGATTTTACAAGTGAATTGTATTATTTTACAGTGGTACCCGAACCTTCGATAGTGCAGGTGTTGTTTGTCTTATTGATGTGGAATACGATGGTCGCATTTGGAGCCTTCATATTCATATTCATGGCAGAACCTGTCACAGCGCCATCATTGGCAGTTACCGTGAAGTCAAGACTAATCAGGTTGCGTTCAGCGTCAAAGTTGGGAATGTAGCGGAAATCAAAACCCTGAGCCAAAAGATCTGCACGCAAAGTGGCAAGATCCTGACGGCTTGTAGCACCGGTAATGGTAATGTGAGCTTCAGTAGAAGAGATAGTGTTCTGAGCAAAAGCGCTAAATCCAACTGCAAAGCAGATAGTAAATAGAAGTGTGCGTAGCATTTTCATTTTGTCAATAGTTGTATTTGTATGCAAGACTACTAAAAATTCTCAGACGTTGCCTTCATCTTAACCAAATATTTACTTACAACTCCATGTTACATTCGCGCACTCAATTAAAAAAAACAGGAATAGATGGCTACAGCGGCAAAAAACAGGATGGTTGAAGAAGTTAAGCGGGATTTATTCAGCGGAAACGACGTTTTAGTGATGAAAGCTTTGAATAAATCAAGAGAAAAGGGCACTCCAGAGCTTGTAGAACCACTTATAGCCCTGTATTCCAGCACAACCAACGATACGTTTAAATCAGAAATAGCAGATATGCTTTCAACGTTGAAGGTGTCGAAAATCGAGCCGGTTTTTACACAGGCATTGTCCAACCAGTCCTATGCCCATATCCGGAAAGACCTCCTGGAATTTATGTGGAGTTCTGGATTGCAGCCCGTCAATTCCGTTTCGGTAATTACCGACATGGCGCTGGCCGGACCCTACGAAGTTACATTTGAAGCATTGACCCTGCTTGAAAGTATAGAAGACCCAATCGATGAAGACCAGATTTTAGATGGAATAACCAGGCTGAAGCAGGCCATTGGTGCACCAAACGAAAACAACCTTAAAACCCTGTGGGCAGAATACCTGCATGCATTAGAATCGCGATCTGAGTCAGACGATCTGGACGCGTGAGAAAATCAGTTTTCAACATGTTTATAATACCAATGCTGAAAAACATACATAGAATAAATGAATGCAGCAGGTGAACTTCGACGGAGCAAATAAAATTCTCTCAGAATGTCTTGCACTACATCTGGTCTGAAAATCTTTTGCTTTTGAAGTCGGTCGGTACTTAACAAATCCTGAATCATAGCTTTCATTGGGCCGCGCAGCAAGTCCTCAAGCGGCACTTCAAATCCCTTTTTTGCTCTGGTGAAAACACTTTCGGGCAATGCATCGCCAAAGGATTCACGAAGAAGAATTTTACGATTCGATCGGGTTATTTTTTTTGTTGGGGGCAATGAGTTGATGAATTCAACCACCTGATGATCCAGAAATGGTGCCCGCACTTCAAGCGCATGGGCCATACTCATCATATCCACCTTGGCGAGCATATCTCCCTGCAATACCAACTGTTGGTCTGCAAGCAAAATGGAATTAAAATTATCCTTGCGTATATCCTGGATAAAATGATTGATCCGTGCCCCTTTATCGGCTACATTTAATTCATGCAAAACGTCTTCAGAGTCAGAGCCATCCGAAAAAGAAGACCAGTATATATAGCGCGATTTCAGGTTCTTCTCAAGTCCGCTTGCATATCGCTTTATTTGTCTGATTTTATTGGAGAATCGGCCGTTTCTTCCCGAAGGAAAAATGTCCAGAAGCAAGGCCAGTGAAGGCAGAACATGATTCAGATTGGTTTCTTCCATGCTTCGCAAGAGTGCCTCATGTTTGTTGTATCCGCCAAGCAATTCATCAGCACCATCTCCACTTAACGCTACACTGATATGCTTTTTGGTTTCTCTTGCCAACAACCACATGGCAAGGGCAGAGGCATCCCCAAAAGGCTCGTCCAAATCATTTAGCACTGCTTCAATTTCATTTCCAAACGAACTTGAAGAAAGTTCAAAAACTTCATGATGTGTTCCCAGATGCGCTGCCACTTCTTTGGCATATTTTGTTTCATCCATAAATGAACGATCCGGAAATCCAATGCTGTAGGTCTTTAGTTTGGAATTCGCTCGAGAAGCGAGTAAAGCGATCACAGACGAATCCATTCCACCACTCAAAAAACATCCAAGAGGAACGTCACTTTCCAGACGCCTCTCAACAGCCGCAGTCAAAAGTATTCTGAATCGGGGTATCACTTCTGATTCTGGGTCACGCCATACCTTGGTTTCAGGTTTATACCATCTGGTAAGTAAAATGGTCTTGGCCGACTTCTCAATTTCAATACAATGGCCCGGTTCCAGTTTAAAAACACCGCGAAATATGGTCGAAGGAGCAGGTATGTAGCTAAACTGGAGCAGCATCGAAAGCGAACAGGTATCAATGGCTTTATCAATACCCAATCTTATGAGAGACCGAAGCTCGCTCGCAAACCTGAAAGATCCGGAGTCTGTGGAATAATAAAATGGTTTCTCTCCAAATCGGTCTCGGGCAAACAACCAATTCCCCTTTTCCACATCGAAAAATGCAAAGGAAAAAAAACCTTCCAATTGATTGAGTGCCTCCTTGCCAAAGCAAATTAGCATTTGAAGCAAAACCTCTGTATCACTATGCGATCGAAATTCAACACCGCGCTTTTCAAGGTCTGCCCGCAAAGCTTTGTGATTGAAAATTTCGCCATTTAATACCAGGTGAAACTTGCCCGAGGCATCAGACATCGGTTGATTGCCCAATGCCGAAAGATCAGTAATACTCAACCTATTGTGACCTAGGAATCCACAATCGACCTGTAGAAGGCCCTGATGATCCGGACCCCGGTGTGTGCTTTGCTGCAAGGCACTGCGCATAAGGCTTTCAGTTTCCTTCCAGTCGAGAGTTGAAGGATCAAATACGATATATCCGGATATTGAACACATAGATTCATTACAAATCAAAACAGTATTTGGAGTGGTTCAAGGCAATCTGTTAAAAACTCCAAGTCATGCATTGTGAATAACACATTTTTCTGATGGCCGCGAATACTCTAAGCCTTGCCATTTCTTCTTTTCCACAATCCACCAACAGAACTTCAAATTGGGCTCTGTCGAGATAATTTCGCGCAAATCATAAATCCCAAAAATGATAGTTGCAGAATTGGAAAAAACAGCCTCACAGGTGCGTCGTGATATTGTAAGAATGGTGCATGCCGTGAACAGCGGTCACCCGGGGGGTTCGTTGGGCTGCACCGAGTTTTTCGTTGCCCTGTATTTTGATAAACTCAAGATAACCCCTGCGCCCTGGACTATGGACGGCATAGGTGAAGACCTGTTCTTTCTGAGCAACGGCCACATTTCACCGGTGTTCTACAGTGTATTATCACGTCGTGGTTATTTTCCCGTTGAAGAATTGAAGACTTTCCGCAAAATAAACACCCGTCTCCAGGGACATCCAACTACACACGATGGGCTTCCGGGCGTGCGCATTGCAAGTGGATCGCTTGGACAGGGATTATCCGTTGCACTTGGAGCTGCGCAGGCCAAAAAACTCAACGGTGACACCCAGATTGTTTATACACTTCATGGTGACGGTGAATTGCAGGAAGGCCAGATTTGGGAAGCTGCCATGTATGCGGCACACAACAAGATCGATAATATCATCAGTACGGTAGATGTAAACGGTCAGCAGATTGATGGACCTACTGAAAAGGTGTTGAGCCTGGGCAATCTCAGAGCAAAATGGGAGGCCTTTGGTTGGGATGTGATGGAAATGGAAGGCAATGATATGCAAAGTGTTTGTGATGGATTGGATGCAGCAAAAGCAAAAACCGGCAAAGGAAAACCGGTGCTCATTTTGATGAAAACCGCCATGGGCAAAGGTGTCGACTTCATGGAAGGAACACACAAATGGCATGGTGTCGCACCCAATGATGCGGAGCTCGAAAAGGCGCTTGGACAGCTTGAAGAAACGCTTGGAGATTATTAATAATACGTGTTTAAAATCGTTCGTTGAACATAGAATAAAAAGACCATGTTAGAATTTGAAGTTAAAGGATCAAATGACACACGAAGTGGATTCGGAGAAGGACTTTTGGAGCTTGGCCGCAACAATAAAAAAGTTGTTGGACTGTGCGCAGACCTCATTGGATCGCTCAAAATGGACGCCTTTGCCAAAGAGTTTCCCGAACGTTTTTTCCAGGTTGGAATAGCCGAGGCCAATATGATGGGATTAGCAGCGGGTATGACCATCGGTGGATATATTCCTTTTACAGGAACTTTTGCAAATTTCAGCACGGGTCGTGTTTACGATCAGATTCGTCAGAGCATTGCTTACAGCGATAAAAACGTCAAAATTTGCGCATCTCACGCGGGTCTTACTTTAGGTGAAGATGGCGCCACGCATCAGATTCTGGAAGATGTTGGCATGATGTCCATGCTCCCCAATATGACCGTTATCAATACCTGCGATTTTCAACAGACAAAGTCTGCAACGCTGGCTATTGCCAACCATCATGGCCCGGTTTATCTGCGATTTGGCAGACCAAAGGTGGCCATGTTTACATCACCAGATCAGAAATTCGAAATCGGCAAGGCGTGGCATATCCATGAAGGAAAAGATGTGACAATCATTGCAACCGGACACCTCGTTTGGAAGGCCATTGACGCCGCACGCACACTCGAGGCGGAGGGTATTTCGGTTGATCTGATCAATATTCATACAATCAAACCACTTGATGTTGCCGCCATTGTAAAAAGTGCCTCAAAAACCGGAGCTGTTGTAACAGCAGAAGAACATCAGATAATCGGTGGTTTGGGAAGTATGGTAGCTCTCGAATTGGCAAGACATCAGCCAGTTCCAATCGAATTTGTTGGAGTGAACGATTCATTTGGAGAAAGTGGAACACCCGAACAATTGATGACCAAGTACGGACTGGATGCCGTAAACATTTTTCAGGCAGTGAAGAAAGTATTGGCCAAAAAAGTGATGGCCTGATCTCGAGAGATTTCGTTTATTTAAGAAGGACTGCAATAATTCATCGTTTTTGCGTTTTGAAGTTGTTCTTTACCTTATACCACGTGGTATGCGTTTCCTGATTCAATTCTTTTTTCTCCTCGCACCCCTTTTTTCCATTTCGCAAAAGGAATGGCATTTCGGTGCATCTTATTCATACGGTGGAGCATGGAATTTGCACAAATCCAACAGTCATCCGGGTCGCCCGTCGGATGTCTCCAATATTGGTTTGATTGCAAGAATGGAAAACGAAGGAAAATCGCTGGGATTTCAGGCTGGATTGCACATGCGCTGGAATGATGTGCGCAACCAATTGCTTGATAATTATTACCTCGACAATGGGTTCAAATCACTCGAATTGCGCCTTCAGTGCATACTTCCTATTTCCTCCAAATCTGCTATTGCTTTTGGAATCGCTCCAAGAATGGTCTTGCGCAATAATTTCAGTATCGTATATGCGAGTTCGGCCAATGGAAATCATCTGGAAACAGAGTTGGAAATACCCAATACTGAGGCAGATCTCAATGAACTCAATTCTTCGCTCATCATTTCGTATCAATATAGATTGCACAAACGGTGGCATTTTTTCCTGAATGCGGAAAGTGATATTCAGCCCGTTTATGCGGCGGATGTCAAATTCGAAAACTACGATTTAAATCAGAATAACGAGCCGTCTGTTGCCGTCAATTCTTTTCTTGCGAGCTTGTCAGGCTCCATTGTATTCTGGGTAAAGTAGACCCATTTGCCCGGATGGCTGTACATTTGCGGCCCGTTCATGAATCAGTATAAAAAAATAGCTTTTCAAACGCTTGGGTGCAAACTGAATTTTTCAGAAACTTCTGCCATTGCACGCGATTTTACGCAGGCGGGATATGCCCGTGTTGACATGGAAGAAATGCCCGATGTACTCGTTATTAATACTTGCAGTGTAACAGACCATGCGGATAAGAAATGCAGAAATATCGTAAGCCGCGCCATTCGATCCAATCCCGGAGTATTTGTTGCAGTCGTTGGATGTTATGCTCAACTCAAACCGCAGGAAATAGCTTCGATTGAAGGCGTCAGTTTGGTTTTAGGAGCGGGAGAAAAATTCAATCTTCGCGAACATGTCGAAAATCTGGAAAGAAAAAATACCGCGCAGATATTTACGAGTGAAATAAAAAATGTAAAAGAATTTATTCCCAGTTATAGCGCTGGTGATCGCACACGTACATTTTTAAAAGTGCAGGACGGTTGCAATTACTTCTGTTCCTTTTGCACCATACCCCTGGCCCGCGGTAGAAGCAGAAGTGCCGGTATAGATAAGACGTTGCACGAAGCTCAAAAGGCTGCAGAATCAGGCGCCAGAGAAATTGTACTGACAGGGGTAAACATTGGTGATTTTGGAACTCCGCAGGGAGAAACATTCTTTGACCTGATCAAAGAACTGGATGCGATGAAAGGTGTAGACCGATTTCGCATTTCTTCCATTGAACCAAATCTTCTTGAAGATCGGATCATTGAATTTGTGGCACAATCAAAAAAATTCATGCCGCATTTTCATATTCCGCTTCAAAGTGGAAGTGACGACATTCTTCGCGCCATGCGCCGCAGGTATCGCACCGATCTATACAGAGCAAGAATCAATCGCATCAAAGAAGTTTTGCCATCTGCCTGCATTGGCATCGATGTTATAACAGGATTTCCGGGAGAAACAGATGGGAAATTTGCTGAAACCCGCGATTTTCTTCTTTCTCTACCGTTTTCGTATCTCCACGTTTTTACTTACAGCGAGCGGCCAAATACAACTGCGTTGCGGATAAACGAAGTAGTAAGTCAAGACAAAAGACAGGAACGAACCGCAATTCTTCGCATGATGTCCGATAAAAAAAAGCGCGCTTTCTACCAGGAAAACATCGGAAGCGAGCACGAAGTATTGTGGGAAGCCAGCGAGCAGGAGGGAATGATGACCGGTTTTACCGATAACTATATCAAGCTGAAAAGGCATTTTGACGCTACACTTGTCAACCAATTCTCCCGGGAAACAGTTCAAAAAGACAACTGGGAATTGTCCTGATATCCATTCTTTCAACCATAGCCAAATCGTGAATTTCGAAGACCTCAGATTGACCAGACAATTTCTGGATGCCATTCAGGAAATGGGGTATAGCACACCAACCGAAATTCAGGTAAAGGCCATTCCACAAATACTTGCTGGTCAGGATTTGATTGGTATTGCTCAAACGGGCACCGGAAAAACAGCGGCTTATGTATTGCCATTGCTTCAATTGCTTAAGTATGCGCAAGGCAATGAAGCGCGGTGTTTGATTCTGGTTCCGACGAAAGAACTTGTGCTTCAGGTCGAAAAAACAGTAGCTGATTTGGCTGTAAATACCGATTTTCGTTGGGTTGCACTTTATGGCGGAATTGGTCCCAAAGCCCAGGTAGAAAAGATTGCAGCAGGAATAGATCTCATCATCGCTACACCTGGTCGTTTCAGCGAAATTTACAGCAAAGGCCAGTTGTTTACCAGAAAGATTAAATACATCGTTTTGGATGAATGCGATCGCATGATGGACATGGGATTTTGGCCACAACTTCGTGCAATCCAGGAAACAATGCCTCAGAAAAAACAGCAATTGTTGTTTAGTGCGACCTTTCCGGAAAAGGTGCAGCGAATTGCGGATAATTTCATGTTGTTTCCCAATAGAATTGAGGTTTCTCCACAGGCTACTCCGGCTGAAACGGTGCAACAATTCATATACGACGTACCCAATTTCCGCACAAAACTCAATTTGCTCGCACATCTGTTGAAAGATGAAGCCATGGCCAGGGTTATGGTATTCACCAAAACAAAGGAAGAGGCAACAGAGATTGCCAAATACCTGGAGAAGCATGCTACAGGCGAACTACGTATGCTTCATAGCAACAAAGGACAGAATGCCAGAATCAACGCTGTAAACGATTTTAAAAGTGGAGAAGTACGCATTCTCGTGAGCACGGATGTAACATCTCGTGGTATTGATGTATTCGAAGTTTCTCACGTCATCAATTTTAATATTCCAACTCACTACGAAGACTACGTGCATCGGATAGGCCGAACAGGAAGAGCATTTAAAACCGGAGTCGCCATCAGTTTCATGGATGTTTCTGAAACGTATCATATTGAGCGAATCGAAAAACTGATCAAACAACAAATACCCAGACTGGCCATGCCAACTTCTGTAGAGATCACAGAGACCCCAAAACCTGAGTTTCAGGATCAAATGCGAGAAATTGATAGGCAGAAACGCATGGACGATCCCGATTTTAAAGGGGCATTTCACGACAAAAAATTTGCGATAAAAGCTGCTCAATCGGGCAAAACAGGCAAATTCACTCCCTGGAAAAAGGGAAAACGTTGAAAATTGGTTCAACGAATTGTGTTATCGCTGTTTAAGCAATCAAAAAATAGTTTAAATTCGCGTTAATAAATTGGTTTTTAGATCGGAATGATGTCCTTGAACAAAGCCACGCCCACTTTTCAACCTTGAAATATTTTCTGACATATTGCTGTATTGCTCTTTTGACTATTCGTCATACAGCGCAAATTCAGGATGGTGAACAGGAACTGCCGGATCTCATTCAAAAATCCGGATTCATCGAGAATAAAGGACAGATAAAAGATCAATACGGCAATCCCAATGCAGCGGCTTTGTTTATTCTCCCAACATCTGGCAATAGTGTGATTCTAAAATCGAACGGATTTTCGTATGATACATATACGGACGAGTTTGAAGCGAATCTGAATCCAGACGAGGATTTAATATTGCCCGGTTCACAAGTACCAGCTTCATTCACGCGTCATTACCATAGAGTTGATATCCTTTTCGAAGGATGCAATGGGGAAATAGAAATTGAAAAGTATTTGCCGCTTGCGGGTGAGTTGAATTTTTACACTGGGGGAACCGGAGAATATGGCGTTACGAATGTGAAGACGTATTCACGTATTCTTTACAAAAATGTCTATCCGAATATTGATGTCGAATTTATTTCTCAAGACGTTCCTGAGGTACATTTTGAATACAATTTCATTTTATATCCAGGCGCAGATATCAACGATATTTCCTTGCAATATGCAGGTATGGAAAATTTCAAGATGCAGGATGGTGAGTTAATTCTAACCTTGTCTCATGGTCAACTGAAGGAGAAGATTCCGGCAAGTTTTAGTCATGCTGACAACGGCAAAATTGACATCGCATACCGCGTTAAATCTGTTCAAACCAGCACCGGCATTTTTGGAAATATTCAGGATGAATTTCAAAATTCCCTTCATGTCGAAAACCGGTGCATTGCGTCAGTGGGCTTTACCGGATTGGATGGCCCAGTGTCTACAGGAATTACAATTGACCCAACGCCTTTGC
>JBJXFC010000058.1:0-5438 GCA_046153915.1 Flavobacteriales bacterium | reverse complement strand
AATTGAAAATGGGGCGTCGAGGTACTGACGAGACATATGTTCATGAACTACAAAACATCGTGGAGCGATCTGCGCCTCTATCCTCAACCAAATCACATTAGTATCTGCGTCTCCTTCACGAAATATATTTCGTTCTCTCTGCGGTTTAATAATTTCGGAGTTAAGGATTAACGTGATGCTTAATCCAACTCCACCTCCATATTGATCTCCACATTCGCACCAAACAATCCAGGATCATTTGCGAGTGCATTGACCTGCTTGTAAAACGTTTCATCCAACAGTTTACCGGTGTATCGAAAAGTCATGTATTGAGGAGCACCAAACATGGGCTGGCCATCTGTAAATCCATATTTTGCTGCTATCTTGACACTCTCTTCTGTAGGTTTAAATACATTGATGTAAACAACAATTTGATCGAATGCATACGAAAAAGCCGAATTGCCAAAACCTGAAATGCATTTGCTGATTTTATAAATACCTGGTTCTGCAAGCAAAGCAGTTATCAATGTTTTTCGCTCGTCCTTTTTGACATTAAACAAGTCGATGATATTATCGGACGCAAAAAATAGTTTAGGGTATTTTTTCTTAAGGTATTCCCGATAGCCTTCCTCTGTTTTGTACTTTAGAACCTGCTCCTCCCCAAAGTTCAAAAACAAATTGTAACGATCCATATCATACCTGAAACGCATATCCGTTAGTCCCATCGGCATGCGTTCTTCTTTCTTCGTGCTGAAAAAAATCTCAATTAGAACATCCTTTTGATACTGTGGTATCAGTTGCAAACGCAAATTCTCACTGTACTTGCCTTTGTACAAAACAACCCGATTTGCATCTTTTGGAAATGCTATACGATACAAATTTGAGATCGTGTCGTGCACATCTATCAAAGCCTGCTGATGGGTATCGCCTATCCAAACAACGGCACTATCGAGTGATTCAAGAGGCCATGTTTTATATCGCGAACCAAATTTTGGATTGCCGTCCATGCTGTATCTCTCAAATGTTTCGATCGAATCCATGTGCATCCAATTCGCTTTGACATAAACAATATTTGAAATATCTTCAAAAAATGGGCGATTCTGATCACCTTTCCACGTTGCCCATGTGCCAAGTTGTTTTTTGTCAGCTCCCGAAACAGGCCCAAGCGAAACTGGTTTTTCATTGAAATCGAGTGTGAGAATTACCGGAAATCCTTTCAAATCTTTACCACGCACTTCCACCAGTTTGTTGTCTTTGAAAATGCGTTCTGTGCTCTCATGAACCAACACATATTGGTAAGTGAATCGGATGTTGAATCCTTCCTTCGTTGGCAAAAACACTTCCTGATAAACAGGTGTTATTAATCCCTTGTCCTGATTCGATCCACGCACCAAAAACTCGAAGGTGTAAGATTTTCCTTCGCGCATTTTTTCAGGCAGAGCAATTAAGTCAGGATAAGTTGTTTTCGCAGCAGGATAGAATTCGAAATTGTCTGCTCCTGCCATAGACAATGTAAATCGAACGGTATCCAGGATATTCTGATCGTTTCTTTCTTCATTAAACAATACGCCCAGATTGCGATTCTCAATCACTCTGTCGTCGTGGTATTGGGAAGCTGCCATCATGGGCAAAAAGAGGAATATGAAGAAAAATTTCGGCATAGTTTAAAGGCGGTACAATGCTGTTGGAATTGGGTTCAATGATAGGTCAATTCCTTTATTGAAAGCCCTCACATTGAACAACTTAAATTAACCGCAGAGAGAGCGAAAGATAGTTCGCGAAGGAGGCGCAGAAAAAATCTGCGCCTCCGCGCTTCTGCGGTTAAATACTATGAACAGCTCAGGCAAATTCTTTTGTATTTTAGACACCAAATTCTTTTCTATGACCTTCTTTACCCGACTTGCTGTCCTTACTTTTTTAATAAGTGCATCTGTCAATCAACTTTTCGCCCAGGTGCCTGTGAATGATGCCTGCAGCACTGCTTTAGAAATTGCAGTAAATGGCGGACCAATAGATGTAAGCAACTCCAATACCTTAATTGATGGCCCTACTCCAACGTGCGGTGGCGCCGGAATGAAAGACGTTTGGTATTATTTCACTTATATCTCTGGTGATATCAGCATTTCTACCACGCTTGGCGGAACGCTTACAGATACCCGTCTGGCGGTGTACGATGCATGCGGTGGAATTGAACTGGCCTGCAACGACGACAATGGCGGTTATCAATCACTGATCACACTTGCCTGCGAAAACCTCACAACAAATACGGTATATCTTATTCAGGCCGGAGGTTACCAGGCACTCACCGGAACTTTCACGCTTGCCGTGAATTCTGCGGGTATCGTGGGTTGCACCGATCCTCAAGCAGACAACTACGATGTATGTGCTACCCTCGATGATGGTACCTGCACAACAGCAAATGCTCCAGCAAATGATCTTTGTGAAAATGCAATCAGCATGACAATCGGTGAATCCATTTTCACAAACAATACCCAGGCGACACCATCTGCTTTTAATCCATCTTGTGGCAATGGCAACGGAACCATGATGGATATCTGGTATTCGTTTGTACATGACGGCACTGCTATCGATATCAATGTTTCTGTTGGCACACTGGTAGACACTCGCCTTGTAGTGTATGGCACTTGTGGCGGAGCTCAACTTGGATGCGACGATGACACTGGTCCGGGTAATGCAGCGTTCCTGCATTTCGACTGCGGTGATCTCAACATAGGAGAAACGTATTTGCTGCGTGTAGGTGGCTACGCGTCCAATGTCGGAACATTTACAGTTAACATTACGAGCACAGGCACCTGCGAATTTGGCGACAACTGCGATGTTCCGTTTCTTGCTGCAATGGGAACAAACTTGGCACCACAGCCCAATTCGTGGTATGCTTTTACTCCCGATGAAAGTGGTCAATACCGCATCACCACCTGCAATCTGAATACCTGTGATACCAAAATCTGGATCTACGACTACTGCGTTATGGCCAATTTTGATGACAGCAATGAGGCCACCTATACATATAACGACGATTTTTGCGGCGTTCAGGCAGAAGTTACACCCTTGCTTGCTGCAGGTGACACGTATTATCTGCGTATTGGTGATACCGGCAACGCTTGTCTCGATGCTGAACTCACCTTCCTGATAGAATACATGGGTCCGGCTGTTGGTTGCATGGATGTTCTTGCGTGTAATTTTTCGCCTATCGCCACTGCTGAAGGTCCTTGTTATTACAACGACGATCCCAATTGCTCTGGCCTCGGACCGGATCTCGCAGTGTTGGGAGGTGTACTTTTTAGTTCACTCTACAACACCACCATCAATGGCACAGATGCCTGTCTTGTGAACGAAGGATGTCTGCAAGGCCTTGGAGAACGCCAGATTCTGCGCTTCACTACACACATCAAAAACATCGGAACACAAGATTATTTTATCGGAGTTCCATCGGCACAAAACGACCAGTTTGAGTGGGACGAATGCCACAACCATTATCATTACGAAGGATATGCAGAGTATTTATTATTCGATGTATTCGGAAATCCCATGCCGCAAATTGGCTTCAAGAATGGGTTCTGTGTTTTAGATCTTGAGTGCAGTGACGGTGGAGTTGCCAAATACGGTTGCGGCAACATGGGAATTACCGCTGGTTGCGGAGATATTTACAGCAGTGGATTGTCTTGTCAGTGGATAGATGTCACCGATGTTCCGGATGGCGATTATTTCCTTGTAGTGAGAACCAACTGGGACCAGGATCCCGACAATGCCGGCCACTATGAAACTCAATACGACAACAACTGGGCACAAGTTTGTATCCATTTTGAACGCGATATCGATGGCAACATCATCAACTTCACCAAGGATATTAATGCATGCGAACCAATTGTAGATTGCCTTGGACAACCCTTTGGAAACAACTATCCTGATTGCGCGGGAGCTTGCCCCGGCGTAACGGTGCGCGGTGACGTGGTGGCAGAAGACGGCGGACTTACTGAAGAAGACGTTCATCATTATCTGCATTCAACCATCGAAGGCGATATTGCTGTTTCAGTTTGTACCGATTTGAACAACGACGGAATGATCAGCGTTGCAGATGCTGTGATGCTCGAATCGTGTATTCATGGTCAGGAAGAACAGGGAATCCCTGCAGCCGATATGACGGATTGTCCTTATGACAATGAGGTAATAAATCCGAATCACCTCACGACTCTTTATGTTGGTGAAATCAATACCGATTTGCAGTTCGTAGATATTCAGATCAGCAATCCCGAACGCGAATTGCGCGGACTGGAATTCATTGTTTCAGGCATCGCGATTGACAGTGTTGAGATGTTAGACAATGCATCTACCTGGGAAACGGAAATTGCATTCGAAGCCAATGGACATCATGTGAGTATTATTGGTCATGATCCCTCCTATCTCGATAAATTCATGGTGCCCACTTCGGTAATTCGTTTGCATTACAGCGCAACTGAAGGAACTGAAGTATGTATTGCAGAAATCATCGATGCTGTGAATCTCGACAATCACAATACACTTACTGAAATTGGGCCTTGTCAGTTAATACCTGTTGATCCAATTGCCTGCATTGGTGACTTTGATGACAACGGCATTGTTGGAGTATCTGACCTTACATTAATCATCGGAGCCTTTGGCTGCACCTCAAGTTGCGGCGAAATGGATCTGGATAATGATGGTGTTGTTGGAATGAGCGATATGCAGATCTTTATTGCGTGGATGGATACGGTGTGTCCTTGACGTTAATCGAGAGCTACATTTTGAAATAAACCGCAGAGTCGCGGAGACGCAGAAAAAACTCTGCGTGCTTTTCGCCTCACCGCTGCCTAGTCGCGTAGACCAATATTGTTATTATTTTATTTAAGCAAGTAAGTTTTCATGAACTGTAGGAAGGCAGCTGCCTCTCCAGAAGGAGAGGCGGGAAAACGTCTTCGTCGAATAATTTACACTTACCAAGATGCTAAGTGACATTCGGCTTCGATAGAGCGAATTCAATTCCAAAAACTCCGAAACCTAAATCACGAAGTGATTCTCTGCGCTCTCAAATTACGAAGCCTACTTCACACAACTATCTGCGTCTCCGCGCCTCTGCGGTTTATTACCCTGTTGCGCAGCAACCACCTCAATAATTGTAAACGATCGAACTCATCTTCTTCTCATCGAAGATCTCATGCGCTGTTTCGCGGATTTCTTTGGCGGTGATATCGTTGATTTTACCGAATAATTCTTCAAGGGTATCGATGCGGTTGAAGAGTGCCAGACTTTTGGCGAGATTAAACATCAGCGCACTGCCGCTGTCCTGTGCGAGTGCTATCTGTCCGATGATTTGTTTTTTCGCATCACTCAACTGACGCGGACTGAGTGGTTTTTTCTTCAGCTCGTTCAGTTCCTTCCACACCAAACTAATGCTCTTGGTGAGGTTTTTCTTTTCCGTGCCG
>JBJXFC010000042.1:0-5812 GCA_046153915.1 Flavobacteriales bacterium | reverse complement strand
TGCAAGTCAATACGATGGGTGTGATGCGTTCACGGTTGACTTTGATGGATTCGCTTCTGATGCAACTACCTGGCAGTGGCAATTTGACGTAGCGCCGTTTAATCACAGTGGGGAAATTCCACCACTGATCGATTACAACACACCAGGCGACCACACCGTGACCTTAAATGTTATCGGATTTAATGGATGTGCGGCGAGTACGTCGGATGTAATCCATGTCTATCAATCGCCTCTTGTCAATTTTACAGTTGAGAATTTATGTGAGGGTGATACCGCACAATTCTTTGATCTCAGTCTCGCTTCTCCCAATGACTCCATTATTGGATGGTCCTGGAATTTCGATGATGGCAATACCTCAACAGATCAAAATCCCACAAATTATTTTACAACACCCGGCACATACGATATTTCACTTTTTGTGAATTCTGTGCACTGTTTTGCTTCGGATACCGTTTCGATGACCATCGAAGATGCACCGCAGGCCATCATCTCTCTAGACATGTCTACAGGGTGCTCACCAATTACAGTTCAATTTGGAAACAACACCGTAAACGCAGATTCTCAACTCTGGGATTTTGGAGACGGTACTACTTCAACAGATTATATTCCATTGCATATTTTCTCCAACCCGGGAAATACGGATACCACTTTTATGGTGGTGATGACAGCGATGAATACTTTTGGATGCGGCACATCCGATACGCTTTACGTTTCCCCTCTTCCAAGCGCGCAAGCCGCATTTACGGATAATAGCAATCCTCCGGGTTGCAGTCCATTTGCTGCGCTCTTTTTCAATGATTCGCAAAATGCGGACAGCTACTTTTGGGATCTTGGAAATGGTGTTACAAGCAATTTGTTTGAGCCTACTTACACGTATGTAAATACTACTGGTTCACTTGCGAGTTACATGGTGAGCCTTATTGCCTACAACGACAATGGTTGTAATGATACCACACAGCATCCTCTCATTGTATATCCACTAGCGGATTTTGATTTTACCCTCGATGTGGGTACGGCGGGATGCTCGCCTGTTGTCGCTACAATGCCTTTTGTTGCAGGGGTGCAAACGTTTGCATGGGATTTTGGTGATGGACAGACTTCTGGTCTGGCTACTCCCACACATTCTTTTGTAAATCAAACTGGAAGTTCGGAAACGTATACGATTACACTTATCGGAACAAGTGCTTTTGGTTGCATGGATACTGCTGTAACAGATATTACTGTATTGCCAAGCCCTGTTGTGCAATTTACTCTCGGCGATGTAAGTGGCTGCAGTCCGCTCAATACCGAAATTCAAAATATTTCTATTGGAGCGGATACTTTTGATTGGGCCTATGGTGATGGAACTTTTTCCACAAATGCAGATAGCATTCATTATCATTCGTTCTCCAATACCAATAGTGGAGTCGCAAATTTCACCATAACACTTTCAGCTTCCAACAGCGCAGGTTGTAGTGATAATTTCACTCAAAGTGTTGAAGTGTTTCCGCAGATTGATGCATCGTTTACAGACCCGGGCGAACATTGTTCACCCGTTACTATAAGCTTTGTGAACTCTAGTATCAATGCATCGGGATATCAATGGGACTTTGGAAATTCTTTCCAGAGTATCATGGCCAATCCAACAACTACCTATACCAATCCAAGTGACACTGTTCAGATTTACGATGTTACTTTAATTGCTACTTCTTCATTTGGCTGCACTGATACTGCTTCAGCACCCATAACGATTAACCCGAATCCGGTTGCAGCTTTTAGTCTGGATGTTTTATCCGGTTGCCATCCATTGGTTGTAAACTTTACCAATAATTCATTCAATGTTGATCAGTTTGACTGGGCATTTGGTGATGGACAAACATCTCAATCATCATCGGCTGGTTTCCAGCATACGTTCGAGAATTTTGGTTCATCTCCTGTTTCTTACACCATCACATTGAATGTTAGCACCATCGAAGGCTGCTATCATCAGGCCACACAAACAGTAACGGTTTATCCGCAACCTATTGCGTCATTTGTTGACCCGGGTATATATTGCTCACCGGCAACTGTCGGTTTTGTAAATACCAGTTTTAACGCGAATAGTTATTTCTGGGATTTTGGAAATGGAACAAACAGTTCTCAATCAAATCCATCTCAACTCTTTGTCAATTCTTCTGATACAATTCAAAATCTGAATGTACAGTTGATTGCTATCAGTTCGTATGGTTGCACAGATACCGCCAGTCATCCACTTGTAATAAACAACAAGCCAGTTGCGGCATTTACCGTTGATGTTGTTTCGGGTTGTGATCCTTTGGTGGTCAACATTATCAACAACTCACTCTATGGCGACATTTACAATTGGTCGTTTGGAGATGGAGCAACATCAGTTTCTTCGGATTCTGTTTTGCAACACACCTTTATCAATACCACCAATGGACCAGTGTATTATACAATTGCTCTTACGCTGAGCACAGACGAGGGTTGTTTTCATCAAATCACTCAGCAAATAGAAGTTTTTCCTCATGCTGAGGCAAACTTTATGGATCCTGGTGAGCATTGTGCACCTGTGAATGTTTCCTTCATCAACACAAGTGAAAATGCGCAAACCTTTAGTTGGGATTTTGGAAATGGAACCAATTCTACAATCGCAGATCCTACAGCTTATTTTACAAATCTGAGCGATACTTCGCTCACATTGAATATTACCTTGCAGATTACATCTCCATTTGGATGTTTGGATAGTTACTCGGCACCACTGGTATTGCATCCCGTTCCGCAGGCTGATTTTTATCTTAGCGCAAGTGCTGCATGCGAACCCGGACCTGTAACCATTACGAACATTTCGAATAACGCGACTACGTACAACTGGAATTATGGCGATGGAACCTTATCTAATATTGCCGACAGTATACACACGCATGATTTTGCACAATTGCTGAACGGAGCGGCCCAATATGAAATCAATTTGGTAGCTGTTACCGACTTTGGTTGCATTGATACAGCAACTGCTATTTACAGTATTTATCCTGACATCATTGCAGCATTTACTGGTGATACCATTGATTGTAGTCCTTTCAATGCATCCTTTATTAATCAAAGTGTAGGCGCAGTTTCATATCAATGGAATTTCGGTGATGGCGGTTTTTCAAGTCAAACAAGCCCGGTGCATCAATACACGACTGACAATATCAATGATGTGCAATTTACCGCGCAGTTGATCGCGACGAGTATGTATGGCTGTTCTGACACTGCCACACAAGTCATGCAAGTCATGCACACTCCGGCAGCTTTTGCATTAATGGATAGTGTGTATGGTTGTTATCCAACCAATGTGGAATTGCAGAATCAAAGTTTAGGAGCTGATTCTTATCTCTGGGTATATGGCAATGGAATTACTTCGACAACAGACGCTCCGGAGCACACCTATGGTTTTGTGAATATTACCAATGAGATTGTAACATACCCAATTACACTTCACGCGTACACGGATTATGGTTGTTTCTCCAGCGATAATTTAAGTATTGATGTGGCACCTCCTATTGAGGCTGACTTTTACATTGATGCAGAAGGCTGTACTCCCATTACTGCTCAGTTTGACAACACGAGTGATGGAGGAGTTTCTTACTTCTGGGATTTTGGTGATGGAGATATGAGTAACGATTATGAACCTACTCATACTTTCTTCAACTGGGGTGAAACAGACACAACTTATCTTGTAACGTTTGTATTGGAAGACACATTTGGGTGCACCGATACTGCTTACTCTTACGTAAACGTTTATTCCGAGCCGAATGCATCATTTATAGCAACACCATCTCAACAAACCTGGCCAAATGCAACGATTTCGCTTGACAATACTTCGAGTGGGGGCACGCTCAATTCTCACTGGGACATGGACGATGGAACAGATTTGTATGTAAATGAGCCGGGTACATATACCTACTCGAGCTGGGGTGAGTACCAGATACGATTGATTGTAAGCAATGGTGGATGCAGCGATACTACATTCCAAACCATCGAAATAGTGCCACCATTGCCTATTGCTAATTTCGATGGACCCGCAGAAGGTTGTGTTCCATTAACGGTTCAGTTTGAGAATCTGAGCGAATATGCAGTGGCATCCGAGTGGATATTTGGAGATGGTGGTGAGGCGAATGCAACGAATCCGATATACACCTATTGGATACCTGGAACGTATTCTGTAACACTAACTGTAACAGGTCCGGGAGGACAGACAGACCTGATGACTCAGGAGCAAATCATTCATGTTTACCCAAGAGCTCATGCTGCATTTACGGTTGTGCCCAACGAAGTCAATGTACCTGGTGAACCTGTTTATTGCCTCAATCAATCGCAAAATGCCAATTCGTATTTCTGGGATTTTGGTGATGGATCGACGAGTGCTGCTGAGAATCCTATTTATTACTATCAGGCGGAGGGTGAATACGATATACTTCTGATCGCAAACAATCAGTATGATTGCCCAGATACATTGTTGCTTGAAAGTGTAGTGCTGGCTACTGCATCCGGAATGATCGATTTCCCGAATGCGTTTACTCCGGATCTTACCTCATCCAACGGTGGATACTATGACCCGTTGAGTTACGACAACAACATATTCTTCCCGATGCATTCAGGAGTGGAAGAATACAAACTTCAGATCTTCAACAAATGGGGCGAATTGTTGTACGAAAGCAACGATGTAAATCGCGGATGGGATGGATATTATGCCGGAGAAATTTGCCCGCAGGATGTCTATGCATGGAAGGCCACTGCTCTTTTTGTAGATGGACAAAGTGTTGTGCAATCCGGAGATGTTACACTTATTCGACACTAAAAAAATTATGGATAGACTATGATCTAACTACTAACCTGACTGAACATGAAAAATATTTATATCCTGGTAGTCATTTTGTTTTTATCTGAAGTCGCTTCGGCTCAGGATCAGCAATTCACACAGTTTTATGCGGTGCCTACATATACCAATCCTGCCTTTGCCGGAGCATCTGTGCAAAGCCGGTTGAGCACACAATACCGAAATCAATGGGCCGCCATACCCGGTGGTTTTCAGGCCTTCAATCTGTCGTTTGATCACTACCTGCCCAATCTGAGCAGTGGTGTTGGCTTGCTTGTAAACTATGATCGCGCAGGTAGCGGCGGCCTTCGTTCCACCGGTGTTAGTTTTCAATACGCCTATGAAACACGTATCAAACGCAATTGGTATTTCAGACCGGCTTTGCAATTTGGATACGTTTCTGAAGCCATTGATTTTGACAAGCTCACTTTTTACGATCAGATGATTCGCGATAATGCAGAAGTTTCGTTGGAACAAGGTACCATTCGCCCTGTTGGTTATTTTGATGTAGGTGCGGGATTGTTGACGTATGGACCTAAATTCTGGTTTGGACTTTCAGCATATCATGGAAACAGTCAGAACCAATCTTTCTACAACGACAACGAAGTTCCATTGGCTCGAAAAGTTTCTGCACACGGAGGTTTACGTATCCGAATCAAAGGAAACTCGCTGACCAAACTGGATCATTACATGATTCTTGCAGCAAACTATTTGTCACAAGCGAAATTTGATCAACTCGACTTTGGATTTTATTATGAATTCTCACCTGTTGTTCTCGGCTTGTGGTACCGCGGATTGCCTATGAAGAGCAATCACTACGGGTATGCAAACCACGATGCTGTGGCAGTGCTTCTTGGCTTTCAGGCATCGCGCTATAAGTTTGGCTATAGTTACGATGTGACCATTTCGAAATTGGGCATCGGCAGTTCTGCGGGATCACATGAATTGTCTGTTGTCTATCAATGGGCGGCAAAA
>JBJXFC010000041.1:0-3210 GCA_046153915.1 Flavobacteriales bacterium | reverse complement strand
TCTTGCCTTTTGCGTTTGCCGGAGGTATCACCGGAAGATTGTATCAGCAGTTTGCCATCACCATTGCCATTTCCGTTTTGTTTTCCGCTTTCAATGCACTTACGCTTAGCCCTGCGTTGGCTGCTATTCTGTTGAAGCCTAAAAAGAAATCGACCGGATGGCTACAACGATTCTTCGATGCCTTCAACCGTATGTTTGATAAGTTTACTTTAGGCTACACTGGTGTGGCAGCAATTGTTGCTCGCAAATCAATTCGTTCGATTATTATCATAGGAGTCATTCTTTTGGGAACAGGAATTTTAGGTAAAAATATACCGGGAGGTTTCGTGCCGGAAGAAGATGAAGGATATTATCTGGTGAATATTCAACTACCGGATGCGGCCTCTACGGAGCGAACGAATGAAGTAGCCAAAAAAATCGAAAACATCATCAACCACACGGAAGGAGTTGCTTTCTCCACCATGGTGGTGGGCTACAGTATGCTTACCCAATCTTTTTCTACGAATAATGCATTTGTGTTTGTGTACCTGGAACCCTGGGAAGAGCGAGAGAAGACGGCCAAGCAATTAATTCAACAAACAAATCTTGCTTTTAGAAATACGATTTCGGATGCAACTGCAATTGCATTTGGGCCACCACCGATTGAAGGCCTTGGAACGTCAGCCGGCTTTACCATGCAACTGCTGGATCGATCGGGCAACACGCCTCAGTTTCTGGATCAACAAGCACGCAACTTTATTGCCGAAGCTAAGAAGCGGCCTGAGATTGCAAATGCATTTACGTTGTTTCGATCGAATGTGCCGCAGAAACAGATTGTCATTGATTATGATAAAGCAGAGAAACTAAATATTGATCTCAATGAAATTAACAGTACCATATCAACTTACCTGGGAAGTAGCTATGTGAACGACTTCAATAGGTTTGGTCGTCAGTATAAAGTATTTGTACAGGCCGAGGCAGAAGATCGCCTGGAACCAGATGACATTGCACACTATTATGTACGGAGCCGTTCAGGAGAAATCATTCCATTAAATACGTTGGCCGAAGTGAAAGATATTGTTGGTCCTTCGTATACGAACCGTTTCAACATGTTTCGAGCGGCAGAAATTTCTGGCGCACCGGCAGAAGGTTACAGTTCGGCAGATGCACTTCATGCGCTGGAAGAAGTAGCCGCTACATTGCCGAAAGAACTCGGCATTGCATGGAGCAATATGTCGTATCAGGAAAAAGCAGCAGAAGGTTCAGGGAGTACCGTGTTCCTGGCGGCCTTGGTATTTGTGTTCTTGATTCTGGCTGCGCAATATGAAAGTTGGAAACTTCCATTCAGTGTATTGCTTGGCGTACCCGCTGCTATTTTTGGTGCCTTCCTGGGATTGTGGCTTGGTGGATTGTGGAGTCCGAGTTATGTCAACAATGTCTTTGCACAGATCGGCCTAGTGATGCTTATTGGACTTACTGCTAAGAACGCAATCTTGATTGTTGAGTTTGCTAAAATGCTGCACGAAGAACAAGGCAAATCACTTTATGATGCCGCCCTTGAATCAGCAAAACTTCGCCTTCGCCCTATTCTGATGACGTCATTCGCCTTTATGTTAGGCGTGGTTCCATTGCTCACTGCATCAGGTGCTGGTGCGGAAGCACGTAAAGTTATGGGTATAGCGGTGTTCAGCGGAACATTGATCTCAACCATCATCGGTGTAATTATTGTGCCCGCATTGTATGTATTTATTGAAAGCATGGGAAAGAAAAAACTGCCTGCAGGAACACATTCCGATTCAATTGTTTCACCTTCTGAACCGGCTCATTGATATGAAGAAGATATTTTTCGGAAACGTCATTGCGAGTCCAGCTTTTTTGCTGGATGTGGCAATCCCTTTTTTACTACTATTCTTTTTTGCCGGCTGTGCGGTGGGGCCAAAGTATTCAAGACCTGAAACCAAAAAACCGGAGGCCTATACACAAACTGCTGTTCGCACAGATTCAATAACTAATCTCAAGTGGTGGGAAGTATATCAGGACACCACGTTGCAAGCGCTAATCCATAAAGCAGTTGACCAAAACCTGGATTTAAAAATTGCGATTGCACGAGTAGAGCAATCAAAAGCAATACTGGGTTTTAATAAAGCTAACCTTGGTCCTTTCTTAGATTACTCTGCTAAGGGACGTGCCAGCGAATTCCGTGATGTGTCAGAAGGAGCGGGTGTTACCTTTCCTAATAACTCACTTTCGTTGTTAGGAAATGTTTCCTGGGAAATTGATGTATGGGGAAAACTTCGCCATGCCAATAGTGCAGCATACGCGGATATGATTGCCAATGATGAAATCCGTAAATCCATTTACATCAGTATGGTGGCCCAGATAGCAGAGTTGTATTTTCAATTGCGTGGTTTGGACGAACGCATGGAGATCACAAGGAAAACCAATGAAAGTCGACTGGAGTACTTGCGGATCATCACCTTGCGCTTTGAAAAAGGTCAGGTAGCAGAATTGGATAAACTTCAGGCCGAGCAACTAGCAGCTTCATCAGAGGCGAAGTTATACAGCCTCGAGCGTGACATTATTGCGATTGAGAATGCCATCAATATTTTGTTGGGTAAGACCTATGCACCTGTGACTCGTGGTTTGCTCAATGATCAGCAACAATTGCCTGTTGAAATTCCAAGCGGAATACCCTCGCAATTATTGGAACGCAGACCCGATATTCGTTCGGCTGAGCAACAATTAATTTCACAAACAGAAAAAGTGGGAGTGGCCGTTGCCTTGCGCTTTCCATCATTAAGTCTTACGGGTTTCCTTGGTGTGGCAAGTCCACAACTATCTACGCTTTTTGATCCTGGTGCATTCATCGGATCCGTTACCGGTCAATTGACCGGACCCATTTTCCGATTTGGACAAAACAAAAGGAGAGTAGAGGCAGAACAGGCAGTAGCACTTCAGGTTGGATTTAATTATGAGAAGACCGTTCTCAATGCATTTGCGGAGGTAGAAAATTCATTAGCATCTATTCGAACCTATACCAGCGAGTACGGAGCGCGGCAACGACAGGTGGCAGCTACCGAAAAATCGTTGATGCTTTCAAAGGCTCTTTATGACAATGGATACACTTCTTTCTTACAAGTGCTGGATGCCGAGCGTGAGTTATATAATACACAATTTGAAAAATCAATTGCCCTTCAAAATCAATTGATATCTACTGTGCGGTTCTATAAG
>JBJXFC010000005.1:0-7370 GCA_046153915.1 Flavobacteriales bacterium | reverse complement strand
CTTTGCGTCCTCTGGGCGTCTTTTCTTTGCGCTCTCCGCGGTTACAAAAAACGCCGCCCCTCGAAATTCCAAACACCGGCTGAAAGCTCTCTCAAGAAGAAGGCACGGGTTCGCTTCGCTGAAACCCGCGCCATTGGAGAATTGAAACTTCATGCTTTATTGACTGCATTTCGAGATGTGTTGTTACCTTTACAAAAGGCTTATTCGATGCCGTTAAAAAAAATACCATTAGACCCAATGTCGAAATTTTTGCTAATATCCTTAATCTTTCTGGCCATTTCGAATTGCAGTGGGCAAGATCAGAACTCTAAAGACTCCATTCTATCCCTGCACCCAATTCCGATCGAAAGTCTCCTGGCTTCGTCAGATACAATTCATCACAAGTCTTTCAACTTCAAATTTCTGATCAAAGTTCTACCCGACAACTTCTGGTATTTAAAACTAAAGAAAAACGGAACCTACCAATACATTCATTGGTCTGGATGGGGTGATTCTGATGGCGATGTTATTGAGGAAGGAAAATATGTGATTGATCACAACCAATTGCTGCTAACATCCAGAAATCAGGATAGTCAGCTAGCGGGATATAAGCTCTATCTATTTACATCGGTATCTAACAACATCGACAATAATTTCAATATTGATTGCGTAGAGCGAAAGTCCAGGGTCTACTGCTTGTATCGCCTTTAAGTTTATTCGCCGTTCGTTATCGTGCAGTGGGCTTAGACGAAATAGCCAAGGCAACCTACTTCTAGTTTTTGCACTGAAGCGAACGCCTCAAAGCGTCCTGCTTCTAGTGCGGGTTCAAAAAAAACATCGCTCCTTGAAATTCTAAAACGGGCTGAAAGCCCTCTCAAGGAGAAGGCACGGGTTAGCTTCGCTAAAACCCGCGCCATATGGCAACACATTTACTGATGAGTTCGCGGATTCAATGGGCTTCTTTACCCCTGAACCCTAAAGTGAGAAAAGGAATAGATCTTTTGCCTCCATTGCCCACGCCGAAGCGAACGACGAAGGAGTTCTGCTTCTGGCGCGTTCTTTCTTTGATTGCACAGAAGAGAGCAATCAAAGGCGTTCTGCTCCTAATGTGGTTTTCTCACTCAGCAGTCTTTTTAACCAGTTGAGCCACAAAAACCGCGAATACCATCTATTTCCCAACATACGGAGAAAAAAGGGGACAACTTTGATCATCCAGTGGAGTCTTATTTCAAATCCCTGTAACCAAATGAAAACACTTAACTACTTCTTGCTGTTGCTGTGCCTTCCCATGGCCGTTCAATCTCAAACTTCCTTTCAGTATACCCATGTTCAGGAATCTCTGCTTTTGGAAGCTGCGGATGTAATCGAAAAAAACGACGGCGAATTTTTGTTTGCCCATTCGCCAAGCAGTGGATGGTCGCAGTTGGGTCTTGGTAAGCTGAGTTCACAGGGACAGTGGTTATCAGAAAATATTGTTGGTACAGGAGAAGGTTATTCGTTGCGTCCTTTCGTCTATGCCCCATTGCAAAACGGGCAATACCTGCTTATCAGCGACAGCACCGACTGCCCCTGGATTATTTGCACCAGCCGGATGAAATTAATTCGTTTGAGTGAAGATGGTGATTTTATTAGTACCGATTCACTGGATATGCCACACAACAGTCTATTAATGGATCATGCACTTGAGAATGATGCATTGCTCACCATCCTTTCGCGAAATACAGTAACCGGTTCGCAATTGCACGGATTCGATACCGAAGGCAATTTGCTGTGGTCACAAAATTATCAATTACCAGCCGGTCAGGGCAACTTCCGACTGCTGGCTCACACACCAGTGCAGGCAGGAGGTTATATGCTTGCCGGATATTTGACCAATGGCAATCGCATGGTGATGATTCAAACGGACAATGCAGGCGATACCCTCTGGACAAAATCTACCGGTGTCATGTGGAATACATATCGCGCAACGGAAATTGTTCAGGTTCAGGATGAACATTTCTATTTAACCGGTGACACCGCTGCATACAATGAACCCACCGACATCCATCTTACAAAAACAGATGCACTTGGAAACATCATCTTTTGTAAGAAATATGGCGGCGATGGTGTAGACTATGCTAAATCAATTCTTGCCCTCGAAAACAATGAATTTGTTATCCTTGGAACTACGTACAGTTTTGGCGCAGGTGGTTCCGATTATTACCTTATCAAAACCGATGCCGAAGGAAATCTTATCTGGTCAAAGACATTTGGCACGAGCAATGATGAAACAGCTAAAAGCATTCGTCGTACAGCGGATGGTGGATTCATCATTTCCGGTGATCGCGATAATGGCATATATGAACAAAACCTTTTCATCGTCAAAACAGACGCGGAAGGAAATCTTGCAGAAGTCGTCGATAGCCAGATTGAGAACAATCGTTATCCCATTCCGAACCCTGCTCAGGATATTGTAAATTTTAATACAAACGAACGTGTAGTTGCAGTTGCGCTCATGGATGCCACGGGGAGGATTGTACTAACACATCAGGACAATTTTGGAGTTCATTCTGTCAGTGTATCCTCGCTTCCCAATGGGTATTACACCTATCTTACAACGTTGGAAGACCGATCACAACATGCGGGTAAAATTCTCGTGCAGCGGTAAGTGCATCGGGGTATTTCATGTTGGTTGAGGAAAGTCGGAAGTTGACACGAAGTTTATAACGCCTGGAATGTATTTTCCTCAATCTACGGAACGAAAGCTCCGGCGAAGACGTATGGTTCTCAAAAGTCGCTTGGATCAAATAGCTCTCTTTGACCATTGCGCGTTTTTTCTTAGCGAATCTCTGTTTGCACAGAAGCGAACGCCCCAAAGCGTTCTGCTTCTAGTGCGGTTACAAAAACGCCGCCCATCGAAATTCCAAATCCCGTCTCAACATCCTCCCAAATCGGAGCGATGGAACTATTCAGCACATTAGACACAACTTGTCCAGAGCGCAGCGTGGGATTAGCACATTAGCACATTAATCTCCTGCCCACTTACCAACCCAGACCTCCCAGTTAAACAAAATAATCTCCTTATCCCGCCGTTTCCTTAACTTCGCCTTACCAAACCTTCCCGGATGAAATACATCATTCCTATCTTCTACAGTGCCATCGCACTGCTCATCTTTTTCTCCTGCGAAAATTCCAATTCTTCCCTTACTACCAGTGCCGACAGCGTTTCTGCCATGAGTCCGGAAGAAAAGGTGCAAAAACTGCGCATCGATAGTCTGCGATCCACATTTGTTGCTCCCAAACCTATCGTTGTTACTGCCAACAAAAACATCACCGGTCCGGAAGATTTGATTGGCTATTGGGTGGGCATTTTTGAAGTACACGAATCTCTTTGGGAAGAGCTCGAAGAATCTGGTGAGGCATTTGTATCAGAATATTCGATGTCCAACAAAATCAATCTCTCCATCGACTCGCTGGTGGGCGACAAAGTATTTGGACATTCGGTCGTTGCAGGAAACAATCGCCCATTCGCAGGTACATTCGAAGTAAAAGATGGCATCTATTCTTTTTCTGCCAAAGAACCGGGCAACGATCAATACGATGGTGCTTTTCATTTTGAAATCCAGGAAAACGATACGCTTATGAAAGGAACCTGGGATGCCAACCGCGATCTGAAAGTTTCGAAAAGACAATACAGTTTGCAAAAGAAAATCTATGCATACGATCCCAATGTGATGATGGAAGAATGGTCGCAATATGCCGACCACTCCAAATCCGGTATTATCAAAAAAGATATCGGTGATGGTGAGATCTATGAAATGGATGGTGTTCTTGCATCAACGGAAGACGCCATTAAATTCAATGCGTCAAACACATTGCTTACTAAAGAAATGGTCGAAAATCTTACCAAAGCGGACATCCTCGTTATCCGCAACACCATCTTCGCCCGTCATGGATTTTCCTTCAAACAAAAATCACTGCGCAATTTCTTCGATTTTCAGGACTGGTATATCCCGGTGCAAACCGATGTGCGCCACGAGCTGACAGACCTTGAAATCAAAAACATCGAACTCCTCATGCGTTATGAAGCCTATGCGAAAGAACATTACGATTATTTCGGCCGTTAATTTTTTATTGCTTGTTGAATGCAGCAGTCCGGGAGGAAATTCGCCATCGCTTGAGACGGTGGATAATAAAGAGTCTGCATTGATTGATCTGAGCCATGTCGTTGAGCAAAACGCTGACACTGGCAAGATATCAGCCATCCCTCAGCCCGATTTTATCAATATCCACACTCTTGATACGACGATTATCATCGACATGCCGTATGCCGATACCGCCAATTTTACCCACAATCAAATCTATTCGTGTGCGGTATGCGAATTGCGTCCTGAAGTTGCCAACGCTCTTGCAAAAGCCAATGCCACAGCTTGCGCTAAAGGATATTGCATCAAGGTCTTCGATTGTTATCGTCCATCTTCTGCGCAACAAAAAATGTATGACGTTGTACCCGATAAAAAATACGTTGCTCATCCATCCAAAGGTTCGAAACACGGGAGTGGATGTGCCGTGGATGTTACGCTGTGCAATACCTGGGCAGAACTGGATATGGGAACACCCTTCGACGACTTCACTGAAAAATCGCATCTCGGTTACAAAGGTCTGAGCAAGGAGCAGCAACAAAATCGCGCACTATTGCTTCAAATTATGAAAGGCGCCGGCTTCAGCGAATACACCAACGAGTGGTGGCATTTTAATTTCATTGGATGCGATCATCCGCAAGACGATCATCACTGGGAATGTAAATGAGCGCGCGGATCTACACACACATCATCTTGTATGCGGCTCTTGCATTTTTTAGTGTATTGATGTTGCAGATCACGTTTGAATACATCCCCATTCGATTTGATGTTTCCTTTCTGCAAACGAAAGTAGAAGAAGTGCAATGGCCTTATTACCGCGTTGCATTTTATGTGCATGTCTATACCAGCATGTTTGCTTTGATCGCAGGATTCACGCAATTTTCTCGCAGGATAAGAATAAAATACACCGCCATTCACCGCGCAATTGGCAAGACGTATTTTTATGTGGTCGTTTTTCTATCCGGTCCTTCTGGTTTTATCATGGCCTATCACGCCAACGGTGGATGGACATCTCAACTCGCCTTTCTATTGCTGGCAGCACTTTGGATTATATCAACCATCATGGCTGTAACGACCATTCAAAAAGGCAATGTCATCGATCACCGCAAATGGATGATGCGGAGTTATGCACTCACACTTTCTGCCATCACATTGCGTCTGTGGAAATGGGGCATTGTAAAAGTGTTTGAACCACGCCCCATGGATGTTTATCGCGTGGTGGCCTGGATGGGATGGGTGCTCAATGCCCTTGTAGCCGAATACCTCATTCGCAGGAAGTCCTGAGACATTTGCCGTGTAAATCACTGACGCAGATCAATTTAGAACACGAACAATCCTGTGCTTTGTGGGTGTACATTTGCCGCCAAATAAAAAAATACAAGCTCAATGAAAGAAGTATTTATAGTATCCGCTGTTCGCACGCCGATGGGCAGTTTCGGCGGAATGCTGGCATCTATCAGCGCAACCAAACTCGGTGCTGCTGCCATCAAAGGTGCAATCGATCAGATTGGTCTCGATGTCAACAATGTGAATGAAGTAATTATGGGATGTGTGCTGCAGGCCAACCTCGGACAGGCACCTGCACGTCAGGCAGCAAAATTTGCCGGAGTACCAGACAATGTGCCTTGCACAACTGTCAATAAAGTATGTGCATCCGGAATGAAAGCCATTATGCAGGGCGCACAAGCCATTGCCTTGGGCGATGCAGATGTTGTGATAGCCGGCGGAATGGAAAACATGAGCCGTGTGCCTTTCTATTCTGAAAACATGCGTTGGGGAAATAAATACGGCAACGTTGCGATGATCGACGGCGTTGCGAAAGACGGTCTGACAGATGTATACCACAACTACGCGATGGGTAATGCCGCAGACATGTGTGCGAAAGAATGCAATATCAGCCGCGAAGCACAAGACGAATTTGCGATAGAAAGTTATAAGCGAAGTGCAGCCGCATGGGCAGCAGGAAAATTCAGCGATGAAGTTATTCCGTTACAAATGACTGGCCGCAAAGGAGAAGCAATCACTATCAGCGAAGACGAAGAATACAAGAGTGTGAACTTCGAAAAAGTGCCACAACTGAAACCCGTTTTCAGCAAAGAAGGAACAGTAACTGCCGCCAATGCAAGCACGATGAACGACGGAGCAGCAGCAGTCATTCTGATGAGCAAAGAAAAAATGGAAGCACTGGGACTTAAACCACTTGCTAAAATTGTATCGTATGCCGATGCAGAGCAGGCTCCCGAATGGTTTACCACTACTCCATCGCTTGCATTGCCTAAAGCCGTTGCCAAAGCCGGACTGAAAATGACCGACCTCGACTACGTAGAACTCAACGAAGCATTCAGTGTAGTTGGAATCGTTAATACCCAGAAAATGGGATTGGATCCAACGAAGGTGAATGTAAACGGCGGCGCAGTTTCCCTCGGACATCCACTTGGATGCAGCGGTGCACGCATTATCGTAACACTCATCAACGTCTTAAAACAAAACAACGGCAAGATCGGCGGAGCAGGCATCTGCAACGGCGGTGGCGGCGCAAGTGCTGTTGTCATTTCGATTTAATCTTACCTCCTCTTTAATACAAAACCGCATTCGAAAGGATGCGGTTTTTTTTTGAGGGCGGCGAAGCCGCCCTCTCCGCCCCCCTAACCGGCGCAACCTTGTCAACCCGCAGCGTAGCAAGGGATCTGCCATCCATAACCAAATGCTTTTCTTTGAGCGCCTCTTCCTTGTAGTTCTTGATGAGAATGCTTTTTGAATGCGAAGCAAGGGATCTCATTTCATTTGCCTTGCGCTTTCTTTGAGTGGCTTTGCATTGCAGCGCTTGGCGAGAATGACTTAGGATGTGCTATCAGCGAAACGAGGACAGATCCCTTGCTTCATCATGGGCAAAGACCGTTGCAATTGTGCTGTCAGCAAAACGAGGGCAGATCCCTTGCTTCATCATTGGCAAAGACCGTAGCAATTGTGCTATCAGCAAAACGAGGGCAGATCCCTTGCTCCATCATTAGTAAAGACCGTTGCAATTGTGCTATCAGCAAAACGAAGAAAGATCCCTTGCTGCGTCATTGGTAGAGAACGTCGCAATTACGCTGTCAGCAAAACGAAGAAAGATCCCTTGCTTCATCATTGGCAAAGACCGCTGCAATTGAGCTCCGAGTTAAACGAGGACAGATCCCTTGCTACGCTGCGGGATGACAAGGGCGCCGGTGGTGTAGGGGCAAAAAAAGGAGAGAAAGAAAAGGCGGCTGCGCCGCCTTTTCTTTCTCT
>JBJXFC010000003.1:0-11844 GCA_046153915.1 Flavobacteriales bacterium | reverse complement strand
TGAATCATTGCAAGAACGGTGTTACCTGCACGGATGCAGAACACGGATTCAATAGACGAACAGAATTTACAATCTTGTAATTTGATATGAATGAAAAACAGGGGCGGTCCATTTGGGCCGCCCTTTTTATTTTGAACCTTAATTGAGCAGTGGCTTTTATTTCGCAACACTACAGGTCAGTAAAAGTGAGTGTTCCTATGCGGTTTAGGCAGAAGAAGTATTGAATAATGGCATTGAAATAAAGCCTAAAGTTTCAATGCTTAGGTGTTGCGTGGGAATGCTATCGAATTTTCTTCATTCGCATGTTTCTCTCGATACAGTGAAAGAAATCCTTAAGTTTCAGATCAGGCACAAAATAGTCTTTGAATGAGAGATGGAATCAAGTCTCGAATATTCCGCAGGAATCTTAACTACCTTCACTTCATAATGGTAAAATTAATGCGTAGTATGCGCCATTAGGGCTCTTTATTTTGTTGAGTGTAAAGGCAGAACGGCTATTCTTTTGCTTACAATTCCTGAAATCTGAGTTAAGATTAAAACCAAAAAAGCCCTTTTGAGAAGGGCTTTTTGGCTAGGTTGAAATTCAGAGTTAGTTTTCGATAATCAGCTTGTTTGTTGTGGTTTTCCTATTACTTGCGATTTCAACCAGATAAAGTCCTTCCGGTATCTTTGAATCAAAGTGAATTGTGTGAATTCCATCTGAAGAAGTATTTACTTGCTCGATGTGAATCGTTCTTCCTGTGGTATCGAGAATTTTGATTGTACTGGTTGCAGATTCAGAGTTTGAAATCGCTACCTGCACAGACTGCCCAGTTGATGGATTTGGAAAAAGTGCGACATCCAGTTCTGTTACCTCAACATAAATTGATTCTTCTTCGAGAATTTCAGACGACGTACCACCCATGCGAATGATGCGCGGATTGCCAAATGTACCTTGACCGTATCCAAAATTAGGCCTCCACCTTACACGGTAATAACTATTGGCAGCCAGACTTTGAGGTGAAGTAAAATTCAATCGCAGTTGAGATGATGGTCCGGGAGTATTTACTGTGAAAGATGATTCGAGATCCGAGGATCCGAGGCAATCGGATACTTTGGTAAACTCTACGGTGAAATTGACAGCATTGCATACGAAGGGTTTTCCTTGCATATAGGTACCAGGCAGAAGGTTTGTTGGGCAACGTTGATTAGCCTTGACTTCAACACTGGCATGAGGCGCAATGGAAATGGGAGTAATTTGAGTAGCATATACATAGACACTTTCAAAATTACCTGCACCATCGAAAAGGAAATAGACACAGTCAATGGTTACATCGTAGGTGCCATTGTGTCTCAGATAAAGTGAATTATCTGATAGTGGAATTTGTGAATTGAAAAAGGTATACGAACTAATTCCCGGAGTAATTCCCGTTGGAGTGAATGTAAAAGCGTAAAAATCAGCACCAGTCCATTGCGGTTTAAAGTTCGTGCACATATCATAGGCACCAGGTCCATCACTCGCAAATGAAGGCATTAGCGGTTTGAAACAGATAGCGTAGTCTCCAAGAACGCCATCATATGAACGGATACCAACACGATAGGTATCGCCCGGAGTGAGACTGGCATAATGCAAAATTTCACCGCCAATGCCGGCAACATCAGCTTCCCAGTGAAGCAATGTTCCATTGTCCTGTCTCAATTCGAGCACTACATCCATTTCTGTTGTAGAACTCTCAATACGAATGCCACTGCCCGGAGCAACAAACGAATACCAGCGGTCTTGCCCTCCCGTGGGTAGGACGATTGCCGCGTATCCGATAAATCCTGCGGCCGTGCCCACCAGAGATTGCGATACGCAGGCGCTTCCGGGGTAAGCGACACTTGATAGATCCACCGGCATCGGATATATGTAAGGATCGTTGTTTATTGGAGGGGCAGCAGCAAACCCTGTATTGAAGAGGAACATGCACACAACGTACGCCGCCATTGAAAAGAATGATAGATTTTTAGCCATAGTGAGTCTGATTAGGTTGAAATGAATGCCAAAATTCGGAGTATCATTTCGGCTATTCTGCTTCAATCTATAAGTGATGATGAATTTCTTCAAAGTGGTAAGAGAAGGTATTTCATTGCTCTTTGGGTTTCTTAAACCCTGAGTCCTTTTAGAAAGACATTCAGTTTTCTGTACAACTGAAAAATATTTTCTCACCGACCCAACCTTTTCGCATCGACTTTCGTGATACTATTGAATCTTTAAAAAAATACAGACATGATAACTATTAGACACACACTCGCCATTGTTGCAATGGCATTTTCATTTGCTCTTAGCGCCCAGCAGGAAGTTTTTATAGCAGGGAATGTTGCGTGGGCTCCAGGTTCGGTAAACGTTGTTCTTACAATCACATCCGATGATGGTTTAACCAATGAAACGGTTACAATTGTTACTAATGAATTTGGCGGCTTTTCTTATTCCTTTCCATATACCTCCGATGGTGTTTTTACCGCGGGAGTTATGTGCGGAGGCTTCATTAACAATATTCAAACGTTCTACTGGTCATCCAACGCTTTATCCATTGATGTAGGCCTCGAATATTGCAACATCCCAACGGATTGCGATGCATTTTTCTGGGCATGGAATGATTCGATAGCTGCAGATAGCCTGGACATTGATCCATATCAGGTATGGATCATCAATGAATCAACAGGTACAGATTTATCTTACTCGTGGGATTTTGGTGACGGCAGTACTTCAACCGAAATTTATCCAATTCATGAGTATACCGAGGTGGGCACTTACACCATTTGCCTGTCTATCTTAGGCGGTGATGGTTGTGAGGATTTTTACTGTTACACTTTCACCGTTGATGCAGATGGATTGTTCAATGGCGGTGGTGCGATGCAGCAGGGTTTCACACTCAATGTGGTTGAAGAAATTGTATTGGGACTCGAGGAAAACAAGCTGGTGAGTAACCTTTCGGTTTATCCTAATCCAATTGGTGACAATTCAGTGTTGAGCATCCAAAGTCCAAAAGCTTTTGCGGGCACCATCGAAGTTTACAATTTGCAGGGACAGATGATTCGTTCATTCAATCAGAATATTCAGAGTGGACAAAATCAGATTGCTTTGAATTTGGGAAATATGGCTTCAGGAAATTATTTACTGAAACTGAAAAACGAAAACGGGCAGGCCGAGAGCATCATGCTGACAAAATAATTGTCGGATATTGCATCCTCAAATGCTGACATAAAACCGCTGGATTGACCTTTTACCAATCCAGCGGCTTTATACTATGAAGGAAGTACCACATGAACTAATTGCGGCATGTATACAGGGCGAACGCAAAGCGCAAACCGAATTGTATACCATGGTATTTCCTGTATTGATGAGTATGAGCCGCAGGTACTTCAGAAACTATGAGGATTGTGTGATGGTAGTCAACAATGGGTATATGAAAATACTGGATTCTTTGCATCACTATGAAAAGAATGGTGTATTTGAAGCCTGGTGCAGAAGATTAATGACCAATGCCATCATAGATGAAATAAGAAAAAACAAAAGGTGGAATGCAACCATGACGCAATTGGAAACTACCCATGAGCATGCGCCACCGCAGGAGATGAGCAGGACTGAAGCAAAATACACATCAGAACAATTGGAATCTATGTTGATGCAATTGCCAGAGGCCACTCGATGTGTATTTAATCTTTTTGCAATCGAGGGCTATAAACATCAGGAAATATCCTCGATGCTTAAGATAACTGAAGGCACAAGCAAATGGCATGTGTCCAGGGCAAGAGAAGAACTAAAAAAAATGTTGAAAATGATCTGAGAAGAAGGGATGAAAGAAGACGATTTCATAGATGAATTGTTTCGAAGCAATTTGACGCATCAGGATATTCCTGTAGACGGTCATGCCCTCAACGAGGCTATGAAAATGCTGGATGCACGGAAAAAGAAGAACGTCAGGGTGATTTATTGGATATCTGGTTTGCTTGGACTACTTGCGATTGGAGTTGGCCTGGCGTTCTTTTTTTGTAGCACTGAAAATTATACGAATGATCCAAACATCGAAACGACTTCGCCTTCATCACTTCCTTCATCTTCACCTCAGCGAGAATTGGCGGATTCGTCAACCAATGGAGACAATGGTTCTATAAAAACGAATTCGGCGGGACCAGATAATTTTGAATCAGCTGAGCAAAAGGATAAAAGCATAGAAGCAGCGAATGCCAATGTTCTCACTGCTCAAAAATCATCGATCCGGAACGCCGCAGGTTCTCCCGATAATAACAAGGCTATATCCGAGAAGTCATACAAAAAGGAAACATGGGATATTCAAATGAATGGATCTGAAGAGAATTCGGAATCTCAAATCGGGTTAAACCAACTTTCGCAAGATCAAATCCTGTCACATGAACAAAAGACAAACGACCAATCAATTCAAAAAGCAGCTAGTTCTGCGAAAATGAGGGATTCGGATACGGGCACAACGGCAATGCTATCAGGTGTGAATTATCCGGAGCATGTGAATCCTGATTCCGAAGCAAATCAAACAGCTTCCCCTTTGACTGATATCCCCAGAACGGATGAAATTCCTGCAGCATCTGCTTTGAAATCTGATAGTGTTTCCGTTGCAGAAAATAATTTGGACTCAACAAAAAACGTAGAAGATTTGCTCAAGCCGGATTTCAAAAAACGAGGTTTTAGCAAATGGGATATGCGACTGGCCGGATCTGGATTCTATACATACTCAACCATTGGTCAGCGCAATTTGTACGAGGATGTGTATGCCCAACAGCGCAATCAGCAGGAAACTTCACTGACTGGTTATGGTCTAGATGTTTCGATGAGTCGCACAAACGAACGTTCTTTTGTGAGTTTGGGGCTGGGATATTTGCAAACAAGAGAGGATATACAGTATGAGGCCACAAAAACCGAACAAGAGATTACCTCGGAAGAATATTGGGAGTATGAATCGGTATTGTATATGATTGTAGATGGAACGGGAACAAATCAGAACAACATCATTTGGGATACAACTTTTATGGTGGTTGATGTAGATTCAACTTTGTATGTAACTTATGATACAACCACCACTACAACGGAAAATACGGCTATTACAGCATTTAATGGAGCTGCGAAATGGTCACACCTGTATCTTCCATTGGTGTACGGAGTGCGATTGGATCATAAAACAAAATCAAGTTTGTACGCTGTTGGATCTTTGGAGTTTGATTATCTCACCAGCAGCACCGCCCATTACCTTGCATCGGATGGCCAGTCTGTGAAGGCAATGACAGAATTTCCAGGGTATCGCCGTTTTATGATCAACGGTTCTGTCGGAATAGAATGGAGAAAATTGTTGGGTGGAGAAAGGATGTACTTGCTTGTGAACCCGGGAATTCGCTCCAATTTGTATAGCTGGAATGCAGATTTTAAACACAACACATTTTCGCCATTTGTAAGAGCGGGAATTGGTTGGAGATTTCATGAGAAGTAATCGCACTTCAATCCAGCATATAACACAATCTGGCAGCAAGTGTCCAGTCAAGCCCATTTACCCGAATTGGCAGTGATGCTCTGAAATTGACACTAAGTTTTTTAGTGAATTGATAACTCGTTCCTGCCTGAAGCAGCATGGCTTCTTTGTTTTTGTAAATGATTTGATCGGATACATCTACTTTGCCCTGATCTCTTGCAGAGTAATTCAGAAGTCGGGTATAGGCAGCGCCAAACTGCAGGTGCCAATCGTAGAATTTTTCACGTTCAAAAATGCCGATAAGAATATCGAAGTGTACAGGTATTTCAATATGATTCAGGCGCACCCGGCCATATTCAATGGGTGGATAATATGTGGGCAAAACATATTCGCCATTCTGACTGTACAGCAATTCCATAGCAAGCTGCGAGTGCTTTGTAAGCCTTGCGGTGCCTATTAATCCAGTATTGATTCCATAATAGTCTGTGATCCCATTGCCCTCAAGTTCTGAGAAATTTAAGCCAAAAATACCCCCAACATTAAATCTCTTGGCCTGAGAATATAGTTGCAAGGTGAACACGGTACTTGAGAGGAGAATCAAAAATTTCAGACAATTTGTTTTGGCCATGCTTAAGAATTTCTACCTCACAACGACTATGAAGTTACAATATTGCTTTTGATTCGTTCACTTGGTTGATTTCTGATTTGCAATCCTCGTCTTTCGTTTGATGATCCTGAATTTTTCTAAGCGCTTCATCCGGGATAGTTACAATCATCAGGATCTGTTATTCAACAACTTTTTTGTATTCTCCGAGCAGGGCTTCTTGAGATAGCATAAAACAAAGATAAAATACCTGGACATCTGCTACCAGAGATCGGTCTACTTTTTATCATCCGATTCTTTTTTCTTTTCGGCTTCTTTATTTTTCTTTTTGAAATATCCCCTTAGTAAAATATTGTCTTTGGCAGCATCCATGTTTTCATTGAGGCCTTTACTGCTTTTTTTAAGATTGAGCATGGTCTGATCAAAATTTTCGGCCATTGTAGTGTCCTGGATTAATCGTCCCAATGTACCATTTCCACTGTTGATTTTAACCATGATTTCGGCAAGTTGAGACGTGATAATTTCCGCATTTCCAGCCGTAACTTCCAAACTGGCCATGATAGCATCCGTTTCTACCGGCTCCACAGATCGGAGGTAAAAACCGTCTTCTGCAATGGACGAATTACTGCCACCTTGGGTGATGATCAGAATCCTGTCTCCAATCAATCCTTCTGAACCAATGGCAACTTCACAATCTGTTTTGATAAATTGATTGACGCTTTTTTTAATGAGCATATCTACCTGCACCGTGGAGTCGTTAATAATTTTGATATTATCGACGGTGCCTACGTTGATACCAGTGAATCGAACATTATTCCCAACCTGCAAACCACTTACGTTGTAAAACGTAGAAGACAAAGTATAAGCAGGATCGAATAGGTTCTTTTGTTTTCCGATGAAGAAAATTGCAGCAACAAAAAGTATGAGTCCACCTGCTATAAAGATGCCCAGGCGCAATTTGAATTTTGAATCAGTGGTGTTCATTGTGTATTGGATTTGTTTATTGAGGATGTTGAACTGTCTTTAAAAAAGGCATGTATGAGCGGATCGGTTGAGTTAAAAAATGCTTCAGGTAGATCATCTTTCAGCACCACACCATCGTGTAGCATCACCATGCGGTTAGCAGTCAGCCGAGCGCATGTAATGTCATGTGTAATGATGATGGATGACGTTTTGTATTTCGACTGCACACTATTCATGAGTGTACTTATTTCTTCAGATGTAACCGGATCCAATCCCGTAGTTGGTTCATCGTAGAGAATAATTTTTGGATCTACAACGATGGTGCGTGCAAGGCTTATACGTTTGCGCATTCCACCAGAGAGTTGTGAGGGCATTTTATCAATTGCATCTGCTAGACCAACGTTTTCGAGTGTTTCTAATACCTTTTCTTCAATCTCCTTATCATTTAATTCCCTTCGAAGTCTTCGCAATGGAAATTCGAGATTCTCGCGCACAGTCATCGAATCATACAATGCGCCGCTCTGAAAAAGAAACCCGATTTTTGTTCTGATTTCACTCAATTCATCGGGAGGAAGTTCCTTTATTTCTTTCCCAAAGACCTTGATACTGCCTGCATCGTATGGCATCAGGGAAACCATACATTTGATTAGAACTGATTTACCTGATCCGGATTTTCCCATCACAACCAGATTTTCACCGGTGTGAAGTTGAAATGAAATATCCCGAAGGACTTGTTGATCACCAAATGATTTTTGCAAGCCCATTATTTCGACCACAACTTCATGTTCGTTAACTGTGGATGAATTAATCACCGGTTGTATGTCGTTTTTTTTACTCATGATCCTATCATATCTGTAATCTGAACAGCAATGAGATCGACTACAATAACAAGCAACGACGCAAGCACAACAGCTGAATTAGCAGCTTTTCCGACACTTTCGGTGCCTCGTCCGGCGTGATAGCCCTTGTAACATCCTACCAGTCCTATCACTGCGCCAAAGAAGAATGATTTGATAAAAGCGGGTATAAAGTCAATGAATTCGATTTGTGCAAAAGCTTGCGAGAAATACAGAATAAATGACACATCACCTTTGATATTGGTTCCCACCCAGCTTCCAAGTATGCCAAGTGCATCGGCATATAGAATCAACAAGGGAATCATTATTGTTGCGGCCAGTACACGAGTAACTACAAGAAATCGCATGGGATGCGTAGAAGAAACTTCCATCGCTTCAATTTGATCAGTAACTTTCATAGAGCCCAGTTCGGCGCCCATTCCAGAACCGATTTTTCCGGCGCACATTAATGCCGTTATTACTGGCCCCATTTCGCGGATAATGGAAATGGATACCATCCCAGGCAACATAGTAACCGCTCCGAAACTTACCAATACCGGACGTGATTGAATGGTAAGTACCAGACCCATCACAATACCGGTAATACTGATGAGAGGGAGTGTTTTATTTCCTATCTGAAAACATTGTCGAAGAAGTTCTTTGAATTCGAATGGACGAGAAAACGTTTCTTTAAAAACGTCAACAATGAAAAGAAAGGAGCTGGCAAGTGTGACAAGTAGATTTTGGACGTAATCCCTTTTGTGCAACACGTTTTCGCTAAGGCGAAGGGATTTGTCTTTTGCCGTGGAAATAATTTTGGAGGTTGTCGGAATCATGCTGGTAATTCTTTATTTTATTCCATTTGGAATTTTTTTTCTTTCCTTCCTGAATTTTTTTCTGGGCTCCTTATCATCAAGTTCATTCAAATCTTCAAATGCCCGCGTAATTTTTTCAGGAAAATCTCCGGAATAATCGATTTTGTATGCGGAGAATCCATTGTAGGGAACTAAACTGAGCGATTCAGCGAAATGCACTCTGTTGTCTGTTCCGTCATCCTTGAAAAGCTGTAAAAACTGTTTTTTTCGTTCCTTATTGAGTTGTGTAAGTTTGGAATCGAGAAATTCCGCAGATATCAGTTGAGCACATTTACCCTGAATCGTAAATACCAACGCATCATGGGCATTTTTATTCAGGTATTTCACAAACGCAGAGTCCTTAGCCGACATCTTGCTTACCAGAATTGAGTCGGAGTCTGAGAACGAATTTGTTGTTCGATTGTGTAGAGATATGAAGAATTTTTTCTTGGCTTCATACAACAACAAATATTCTTTTTCTTTGATGGTATAGATTTGTGGTGTTATGGTGATAGATGCATTTGGGTTATCACGAAGGAAATTGGAGATATTTTGAATAAACTTATCTTGTTTTCTGGTTATTGTTGCGCTGTGTAAATCCCAACGAATTGAAAATGATTTTTCGATCTCGGATTCTATTTTTTTAATTTTAAGGGCATATCCAGTTGTTGGTGGTTTTATAAAGATATTTAGCAATAAATCAATCAGTACATCCCGCAGATGAAATTTTGGATCTTTTAAATTTCCGGTGATGGGTATTTCATAATCGATAACGTTGCCTCTTTCACGCACAAAACCCATTATAAGAGGAACGGGCAACCATTTGCTATCCTTGTTTTTGATTTTTTTAGCGGTGCGGGGGTCAATTACTACAACGTGATTTTTGCTGTTAATTTTACCATTTCTCACGTTCCAGGTGCCGTGTATTTCCAATGTACCGCGGTCCACGGGAAAGGATGTTTGCGAAATGATATAGGGATTGAACATAGAAATGGGCAGTCCATTGAAATGGTATTCGATATCAAAATCAGAACTGTCTTTTGGATTGATACTTAAATCGACTCTGGAATTCCCAAAGGGTTCAATGCCTGTTTTAAGAATCAGATTTACTCTGCGATCATTTTTGTTTATTGAATCAGCTAAAACAGAAAAAGGCGAAAGTGCAATTGAAAATTTTTCGCTGTATGAATAGTCATTGAATTTTAGATTTCCTTCAGTAATAGAAAATCTGTTTATTTGATAGTTACTGCGCAAAGAGTTTTTGGCAAGAACTTGCACATAATTTGCAATTTCTACTACGAGATTAAACTTGGAGGGTTCTGAACTGGCGCCTTCAAGATTGGATCCGCCTTCACCAAACATGGTTTGCAGATTATCAAGGTAATCATACATTTCGTATTTGAAATAGGGTTTCAGCAGGGCGACAGTATCAAACATATACACCTGTTTTTTTGGACTCAATTCGTCAATCATAAATTCAAGTTCTTCGAAGGAGGCGTAATCTTCTCCCTCATTTTTACCGAAGTGAAAATCTTTCAATGCCAGATAACCGAGAGCAGTTATGTTTTCTGAATCATTGAAGTTTCCAGTTGTCTTTAAGTCTGCGTCTATATAAGCTTTGAATGTGCCGTAGTTTGTAAACTCCGTCAGATATTGTTGCACAAACTGCAGGTCGTATTTAACGGCCTTTACATCTATATGATAATCGAGATTGTTTGAATTGATAGCGAGATTTCCACTCATGGACCCTTCTCCAATTCCGGATAAGAAGTCATATTCAAAGGCAATGGTATCATTGTCCCAAAGAATTCCGGGACTTTCGAGATTCACTTCTTTGATGTAATAGTGAATGGGAGTGATTTCCTCTATGTAATGAAACTCGCCTGCCACAACAGATAATCCTATAATACTAAAGTGAGTTGGTGTGCGCGTAGAATCTGCAATGGAATCAGCGGAGAAAAGTTGAATAATATCATCTAGATTAAATTCCAGTTGGTTTTGAATGATATTGCCACGGGGATGATCCAGTTTGAGATCATGAATTTCGTATTCACCAGAGAAAAGTTTGCGCAGCGCAAAATCTACACTAATCGACTCGGAAGTAAGGAATATGCTATCGCTTTGGGATTCGTAAATTATGACGTCACTCAACTTGACATACCCCGTGAAGGGGTTGACTGTGGCGGATTCAAGCGTAATTTCACGTCCGGTGTATTTCACATCATACTTCTCAATTAAGTATTTTACAATGGGTGATATCATCACCAGGACAACCACTGCGATAAGCACAGTGATTTTGAGAATTATGAATCTTCTTTTTTTCTTCGGTATTGTTTCTTTGGGTGTCTCCATTTTTTGCCTTCCGGCAAATTAGAATGCCCAAAACTTCGTCAGATCAAAGAGGATTTCATTGCCTAAACAAAGCACGATTGTTCTTTGCTTGAAATGTTACATAATTTCAGCAACTACTTGCAAAGTTCGTTGTGTTTTGAAACCACAAAGTCCAATGATGGCATAACTAGTCATCATGATTCTGCTTTGCGAACTTTGCGTGTTTTTCCTTTGCGTTTTTGCGGTAAAACAAATGAAAGCCAATTGAACTTAATCTAACATCCTTTGATTCACCTTTACAGTTCTTTATTTGAATGGGATTCAATCTTGTTCGCCAGGAAACAAGAACTTGTTTATAATCCATTCGCAACTCTTTTGATGCCGTCTTTTAATAGTGCTACATTGAAGTTTATAAGCAATCCCAATTTGTAACCACCTAATTTCATGTAGGTCAGGGTTTGAGCCAGATGTACTTCGCTGAATTGATCGACACTTTTGATCTCCAAAACAAGTTTGTTCTCAACTAGAATATCAATCCTATAACCGCATTCTAAATGAACTTCTTCAAACACAAGTGGCATTGGCTTTTCTTTAGTAACAAGAAAATTGGCTTCTTGTATTTTGTAAAACAAGCATTCCTTGCACGCGCTTTCCAGCAAACCAGGTCCCAGTTGTGAATGAACATTCAATGCTAGACCGATTACTTTATTTGCAAGTTCATTTTCAGTCATAGATATTTAATTATTATTTTTCTTATAGAATAGGGCAATCTAATTTTTAACCGCGAAGACGCAAAG
>JBJXFC010000413.1:0-3468 GCA_046153915.1 Flavobacteriales bacterium | reverse complement strand
TGAAGAACGAAGCCGAAACACGTTACAATATTCCTCTATCGAATATCGTCTACATGGGCATGGGCGAACCATTGCTCAATTACAAAAACGTTCTTTCTTCCATCGAAAAAATCACTTCGCCCGACGGACTTGGCATGTCGCCACAACGCATTACGCTAAGCACTGCCGGTGTTGCCAAGATGATCAAAAAACTCGGCGACGATCAGGTGAAGTTTCATCTCGCGATTTCTCTACACGCTGCCACTGATGAGAAACGCAACAAAATCATGGACATCAATGAGACCAATACCCTGGAAATTCTCGCTGATTCATTGCGTTATTTCTATGAAAAAACCGGAACACGCATCACCTTCGAATACATCATCTTCAAAGATTTTAATGATTCGCTGAAGGACGCCCACGAACTGGCCAACTATTGCAAAAAATTGCCGGTAAAAATCAATATCATCGAATACAATCCGATCGACAACGGCGAATACCAGCAAGCCACTGCAGAGCGGGTAGATGCGTTTGCAAACTTCCTCGAAAGCAAAAATCTCATTGTGAATGTGCGCCGTTCGCGCGGCAAAGACATCGACGCTGCCTGCGGTCAATTGGCGAATAAGAACAAGGCCTTGTTGAAGGATGAGGTAGTGAGGAAAGTTGTTTAGGATTTTCCAAGCGCATAGTCTACTTCCGAAATTCCATTGCCCTAAATTTATGCTTCATCGTATTTTAGCCATAACAATTCCTTTATGACCAAATCCAACAAACTCACCACATTCATCATTATTGCTATGGTTGCCGGTATCGCGGCGGGTGAAATTATCCGATCTTCTTACAACGGTGATGCTGACGCCGTGAAAGGTGTGGCCGATGGTTTTTCAATGATATCCATGGTGTTTTTGAGGCTCATTCAGATGATCATTGCTCCACTGGTGTTTTCAACCCTTGTGGTGGGTATTGCCAAACTGGGAGATCTCAAAACTGTTGGACGTGTTGGTGGAAAAGCGCTTCTGTGGTTCTTCAGTGCTTCACTCGTTTCACTTTTTCTGGGAATGATATTAGTGAACCTATTTCAACCCGGCTCAACGATGGATCTGCCATTGCCCGAAGCTGGCGCTGCAACCGGTATTGAAAAGGCCGGAATGACCATCAAGGGTTTTCTGGAACACATGTTCCCCAAAAGTGTGATCGATGCCATGGCCCACAATGAAATCCTCGCCATTGTGGTCTTTTCGCTGGTTTTTGGAACTGCAGCGGCTGCGATTGGCGAAAAAGCCAAACCTGTGATTTCTCTGCTCGATTCGGTGGCCCACATCATGCTCAAGATGACATCGTTCATCATGAATCTCGCTCCAGTGGCCGTTTTTGCCGCCATGACAGCCGTGATAGCATCCAAAGGATTGGGCGTGCTGCAGACCTACGGCATATTTATGTCGGAATTTTATTTCGGATTGTTGATGCTCTGGATAGTCTTGCTCACCGCTGCCTGGTTTCTGGTCGGCAAACGTGTTCTCACCCTGCTTTCGCGCATCAAAGAGCCCATTCTCCTTGCGTTTTCTACCAGTTCGAGCGAGGCAGCTCTGCCCAAAACCATGGAAGAACTCGAGCGTTTTGGCTGCAAAGACAAAATCGTGGGATTTGTGCTTCCTCTGGGCTATTCCTTCAATCTGGACGGCAGCATGATGTACATGACCTTCGCTAGTATCTTCATCGCACAGAGTTACGGTATCGATTTGCCCATTGGCACTCAAATTACTATGCTTCTTGTCCTAATGCTCACCAGCAAAGGCATAGCAGGTGTTCCTCGTGCTTCATTGGTGGTAATCGCTGCAACACTTTCTTCTTTTGATATTCCTGAAGAAGGACTTTTGCTTTTACTGGGAATTGATTCTCTGTTGGATATGGGCCGCAGCGCTACCAATGTGGTTGGTAATGCCGTGGCTACCGTTGCTGTAAGTAAGTGGGAAAATAGCCTCGAACACGACCATTCTGAAAATCATACCCACAAAACACACACAAGCGACCATTGATTGGCAGGTATGTTTAAATTTGCCCCTCAATCAAATCCACTATGAAATTCGGCGTCGTTGTTTTCCCAGGCAGTAATTGTGATGAAGATCTTGTTTACACCCTGCGCGATATCCTGCATCAGGATGTGGTAAAACTCTGGCACAAAGACACCGATCTCCAAAAGGTGGATTTTGTTTTTCTTCCTGGTGGATTCAGCTACGGTGATTATCTGCGCAGTGGTGCCATCGCACGTTTCTCTCCCATTATGGATGAAGTGATCAAACACGCCAACAAAGGCGGGTATGTGATGGGCATTTGCAACGGTTTCCAAATCTTGTGTGAAGCCAACCTTTTGCCCGGGGCATTGTTGCACAACGAAACACGCAAGTTCATCTGCAAAAACGTTTATCTCAAAGCACAGTCCAAATTCGCTCTTCCATCACAGAATCTTGAATTTGACCGCGCATACAAAATTCCAATTGCACACGGTGAAGGAAAATTTTACGCCCCTGATGAAGTGCTGATGGAAATGGATGACAACGATCAGGTGATGTTCCGCTATTGCGATGTGGATGGAAAAATAACAGAGGAATCAAATCCAAATGGTTCACTCGAAAACATCGCTGGTATCTGCAATCTCAACAAAAATGTTTTTGGCATGATGCCGCATCCTGAGCGTGCTTCTGATTTCGAATTGGAAAACACGGACGGACGTGAAATCTTTGAGAGCATTCTTTCTATTGTGAACGCATAATCTTTAAGGCCGATAAACGGGAAATAGGGTTTTTCCATTGCGCCGCGGATCGGGAACCATAAAGCTTATGCCCATTACGTTTTGCATAAATGTATTGTTGTTAGACCGCATTGATTGCAAAATTGAATCTTCGCTTTTGAAATTCTCAATCAGTGTTTTGACACGCCCTTTTACATCGGCCGAATCGGGTATATTGGCATAACACGCATTCAAAGCAAGAACGTTTTTCATCATCCTTTTGGCCGCGCGAACTTCATAGTCAACCAAACCTGTTGTATCTCTGGCATACTTGCGCTTCATCCACTCCTCATTCAAGTCGATGATTTTAAATGTCGGTTTTGAAACTTGTTTTTCATAGGAAGCACTTTTTCTTCCGAAGAGATTCAGAAAGCTGAACATTATTAGAAGTATCAGAATGGTGTAACGCATTATCAAATGACAGATCACAAAAATAGGCGCAATTGATTACACAGCAAAGACATTGAACAGCCGCCAAACCTGTCATCCTGAAGGGATGGACCTCGTGGTTATTTGTAAAATTCCTCGTTGCAGCACAGATTTTTTCTACCTGTCTCGGAGCCCAATTTTTTTGTCGCATTCGCTGAAAAATGTTGAACGAGCTTCTTGCAATCAAGAAATGTTTATAGCAGATAGAAAGGTCCCTCGCTTCGCTTCGGGATGACAGTCATTAACGAAGTAGTGGGTTGCGCAAAAAAAGG
>JBJXFC010000406.1:0-5465 GCA_046153915.1 Flavobacteriales bacterium | reverse complement strand
CCAATGCTGCAGCCGTTGGTTCGTTGATAATGCGTTTAACGGTAAGACCAGCAATCTCACCAGCTTCTTTGGTAGCCTGGCGTTGAGCATCGTTGAAATAGGCCGGAACGGTAATTACGGCTTCAGTAACTTCATGTCCGAGGTATTCTTCAGCGGTTTTTTTCATTTTCTGAAGAATCATCGCCGAAATTTCCTGTGGAGTATAGGTACGGTCATCGATTTGAACGCGTGGTGTGTTGCCGTCACCCTTTACAACTTTGTAAGGAACGCGTGTTGCTTCGCGGGCACTTTCATCAAAAGCGCTTCCCATAAAACGTTTGATAGAATAAACGGTTTTGGTAGGATTTGTAATGGCCTGACGTTTGGCGGGATCACCCACTTTGCGCTCGCCACCTTCTACAAATGCAACCACAGAAGGAGTGGGTCTGCGACCTTCGCTGTTGGCGATAACCACGGGTTCATTACCTTCCATAACGGCCACACAACTGTTGGTGGTTCCCAGGTCGATGCCTATTACTTTACTCATATAAATTAAATTGTCTTGTTATTGAAAAATTGGACGACCGCCGAGGTCAATCATGGTGCCACGGCTTGTTTTTCTGACATTCAACGAAAAAATGGCAGAATCCCAGCGAAATGGCCGACAAACTGAGCAGACCTGACACGATTTGGCAGAGGAAGAAGATCCTCCAATCAACTGACAATCAAAGCACGGAAGAACGGCAGCGGTGCTTAATGCCTATCAAAATCCACAACAATGGCTTCTGATGTAGGCACGGCTTGACAAGTAAGCACATAACCCATTTCCACCTCTCCGGGTTCCAGAGCGTAGTTCACTTTCATTTTGACACTTCCTTCAGAGACGTGTGCCCGGCAGGTGCAGCACATTCCACCCTTGCAACTAAAAGGAATATCCATGCCGTTCTTCTGCGCTGCATCCAACACCGCCGTTCCATCCATAGGCATAAAGAAGTGGCTCTCCTGTCCGTCGTAGACAACAGTAACAGCACATTTTTTGGATGAGTCAATAATTACTGCCGATTCTTTTACTTCCGGTTCGACTTTTTGCTGATCCGGTGAAACAAAAAGTTCGAAATGGATTTTATCGGGAGTAAGACCTTGAGTAGACATGAATTCATTCACCGCGCGGATCATGGGTTCTGGGCCGCAAACAAAGACTTCATTCACAGCTTCAGCCTGCACAAATGTTTTGCAAAAACCTTCCAGCTTCGCCTTATCAATTCTGCCATGAAAAAGATCGACTTCATTGGGTTCGGCGCTAAGCACATGGAATACACGGAAACGCCCGAGGTATTTATCCTTCAGGTCTTCCAGTTCATCGCGGAAGATGATGGAGTGGAAATGGCGGTTTCCATAGATCAGCGTCACTTCACTTTTTGGCTCGGTGCGCAATACACTTTTGGCGATGGACATAACAGGTGTAATGCCACTACCCGCGGCAACAAGGAGGTAATTTTTTTTATGATCTGGGTTTAATTCAGAGGTAAAATGCCCCATGGGAGTCATTACTTGCATGGTATCGCCTGCCTTAATTTCTGCATTGGCCCAGGTCGAAAATCGTCCCTTATCAACGGCCTTGATGGCCACGCGCAATTCGTTGTCGCCAATGCCGCTGCAAATGGAATACGAGCGGCGCATATCCTCGCCTTCGATAGTAGCGCGAAGCGTGAGGTATTGCCCTTGTTTAAAGGCATATACATCTTTTAATTCTGCCGGAACTTCAAAGGCAATGGAGATACAATCTTTGGTCTCACGACGGATATCGGAAACGCGCAGGGGATGAAACTTAGGTCGCATATCTGGGGCGCAAAGTAAGTACGAGAGAAGATCAAACAACAGACATGGGTCATGATGCGAGGTGACCAATAGAAGAGCGTATTTTCGGCGATTGACAATTTTTTTTTGGGTGTGCCCCCGCATCGATCAGCAAACAACCCATCGATTTGCAGCCTGCTGTGCGGGGTCGGGCTATCCGCTCCAAGCCATGCAGCAAGTGCTGTTCTTCTTCGCACTAAAACGCTATCCCCGCTGAGCCTCCAAAAAACGAATTGCTCCTGCAGCACTGCTACATGGGCTTTCCACGTGTCACCATGAAGCAGCGCATACCGCAGTGATAGTCTGAAAAGTTATGAGAATCGTTTTTCCAAAATAAAAACCACTCTTTATAAGCGCTTGCTTCATGGCTATCCCTCACACGGCTTCACGTTAATGAATGGTATCCGTAGAACAAACATCGCGATTTCAATGATCGAAAACACCCTCAAAATTCTCCTTTCAGTTGAACCAGAAAGGTGCTAAACTTGTTCCGTTAAAATAATCATCCCAAACATGGACAATCAGGAAGTATTGGATCGTTTCCAGGCCTACGTAGAAGCGGAAAACAAGATAGAAGCCAAAGACTGGATGCCCGAGGCGTACCGCAAAACGCTGGTGCGCCAGATCTCGCAACATGCTCATAGCGAAATTGTGGGCATGCTTCCCGAGGGCAACTGGATTACCCGCGCTCCATCGCTGCGCCGCAAAACCATTCTGATCTCCAAAGTGCAGGATGAAGCAGGTCATGGATTGTACCTCTACAGCGCAGTGGAAACCCTGGGTGCTGACCGCGATACCCTCATCAACGAACTGCATACCGGCAAAGCCAAATATTCTTCGATATTCAATTATCCAACACTCAGTTGGGCAGATATAGGTGCCATCGGTTGGTTGGTAGATGGCGCCGCAATCGTCAATCAGGTTTCGTTGCAACGCACCAGTTATGGTCCTTACAGCAGAGCGATGATTCGCATTTGCAAGGAAGAAAGTTTCCACCAGCGTCAGGGATATGAAATCATGATAGCCCTTGCCAAAGGCACTCCGGCTCAGAAAAAAATGGCCCAGGATGCACTCAACAGATGGTGGTGGCCTTCGCTTATGATGTTTGGCCCAAGTGATGTCAATTCACCCAACAGCGCACAAAGCATGGCGTGGAGAATCAAACGCCACACCAACGACGAACTCCGCCAGAAATTTGTAGACATGTCTGTTTCGCAGGCCGATTACCTGGGACTTACCCTACCCGACAAAGACCTGAAATGGAATGAAAGCCGCGGCCATTACGACTTCGGTGCGATCGACTGGACTGAGTTCAATGAAGTAGTAAAAGGCAATGGACCCTGCAATAAACAACGCGTTGAAGCGCGCACTAAAGCATACGAAAACGGCGAATGGGTTAGAGAAGCTGCAATGGCTTATGCTGAAAAACAAAAGCAGCGAGCCAACAAATCCGCAGCCTGATGCGGAAGCCTGTAACATTATCTTTTGACCCCTTTCCGGAAATCGTTACTGAACGATTGAAACTATGCAAGCTGACCAATGAGTTTGTTGAGCCGTTCTTTCGTTTGCGTTCAGAAAATGACGTGATGCGTTACATCGAGCGTCCAAGAGCTCAAAATTTGGATGACGTCCATCAGTTTATCGCAAATACAGAAATACTTCATGCCAGCGAAGAAGGCTTTACATGGGCTATTTGTACCAAAGCGGAAAGAACATTCATCGGAATAATCGGGTTTTATCGATTGGATAAAGACATTTTCCGCGGAGAATTGGGCTATTCTATGTTGCCTGAATTCTGGGGTCAGGGCATTATGTCAGAAGCCATTCAGGCGGCACTTGACTTTGGGTTTAATCAAATAGGATTCAACAGCATCGAGGCCGATATCAATCCCGACAATGCTGCTTCCGCCAAAATTCTGCTGAGGAACGGCTTTTTGAAAGAGGGATATATCCGGGAGAATGTCTATTGGAACGGAGAATTTTTGGATACCGAAATGTATTCCATGCTTCATTCAGACTGGAAAAAACTACATCCATAACAGAATCAATCGCACCGAAGAAGTCAATTCGGTTTGTCACAAAACAAAAAAACCACCCCGAAGGATGGTTTTATATCTTTAAAAGAAATACTTATTTCTTAGCTGGAGCCACCGACGCAGTGGTTGTTTTTGCTGGTTTTGCAGTCTTAGAAGCTTTTGACGCTTTCACTTTGGCGGCCTTGCCAGTATTGGCATCAGCAGTTCCACCACCTTTTGAGCAGCATGAACCTGTACCTTTAGTGCAAGTAGAATTGCTGGCTGTTCCACCGCCTTTCTGGCAGCAAGAACCTGTCGCAGTAGTTTCACATTTTTTGCCCGATTTGGCAGCATCAGCTTCACATTTAGCTTTTTCAGCTTCTGTGCAGGTAACAGTTTCTTTTTTCTCTGGTTCTTTCTGATCTGTAGTTTGAGCTTTAGCTACAACACCGATAAAGGCTACGAAAGCTACCAATGCAATGAGTTTTTTCATCTTATTTGATTTGAATTGATTTACGTGTTTAACGACGCTAAATTAAAAGATATTTCACCGTTTTTAGTCAAATAACATTTCATTAGTTACATTTTTTCAGCGAAAAACTGTGAAAAGTAGAATTGGCGGGCGTTTCAGTAACCCATTTACCGCCCTACTTTCGCCACTCTGTAAGTCAGACCACCATTCCAGGGAAGGCAAAAACATTCCATCGAAAATACCGTTTGAACCTTGCAGCACTCATAGCGGTAGCAAAGAAGTATAGATGTCTGATCAAAAGTCTGTTCAAATCAACAAAAAACATTCAGAAGAATTTCTGAGGCGTCTGGATGAAAAGCCATCCGGAGCTACAAATGTTATTTACCAGGCCATCATTGTTTCGCTCATCATTCACATCTTCATACTCTTTGTAACCCACATGCTCACGGAAGATGTGCCGCGTGTTGCAGAACAAGAATTGATTCCGGTAGAAATAGATATGCTCGAACCGGAAGAAGTTGAGAAGGTAATTCAGGAGCAGGAAGCATTGCAAATGAGACAAGGTACTCTTCGCAATGTGGTCGCCAACGAAAATTCCGAACGCACCAACCAGGTTACCAATTACCGCGGCATGACGCAGGCTCAGATCAACGAGCAGGTATACAACGATCTCAAAGCCATGGAGCAGGCGGAATTTGACAGATTGCAGGAAGGAAAACCCGATTTTAATTCAAAACCATCGGGCAGTGGACAAAGCGATAACAAGACTTCTCCGCGCAACGATCCCAATCAATGGTATAAGGACAACAAAGGCAGCAATAAAAGCTACAGTGGCAATGTGAGTGCGGCATTCAATATGAAAGGCCGCGATGTGTACTATCAACCCTTGCCTACTTATCGCTGCAAAACAAGTGGTACAATAGTGGTACTGGTAACCATCAATCAAGCCGGTGAAGTTGTTGATTCGCGTATTGACGAGGCCAAATCAAGTACCAATGAATGTCTGCGCAGCGAGTCAGAGAGTTATGCCCGCAAATGGAAATTTGATTACAAAGGCGATGCCCAGAAAAAGCAAGATGGAACGATCACGTTTACGTTTAGCGCCCAGTAGGGAGATTCAACCACTTCGTGGTTGGGGGTAT
>JBJXFC010000403.1:0-11536 GCA_046153915.1 Flavobacteriales bacterium | reverse complement strand
CGGCTTTTTTCAAATGATTTCCCCATGATGGCAATCTCGCCTTCCTGTCTGCGGATAAGACCCAGAATCAATCGAAGTGTGGTTGTTTTTCCAGCACCATTGGGACCTAGAAATCCATAAATACTGGCCTCAGGCACGGCAAGGTTAACGTCATCAAGCACTTTGTTTCCTGCAGAAAACCGGTGCGATAGATGATTGGTTTGAATGGCTATTGACATGGTATTTTATTTGAGAGCAAAGCTGATGCATTCTCACATCCCACAAGAGGATGTCTATGTAAAAGGGCACGTTTTATCGGCAAAATGGATTTCTGCACAAAAGATTGATGCTAGTATATTAGCACAAAGAAATATCTCAGATGAAATTAAAGACAGTCAAAATCTCAATTATGTTGCTGATTTTAATCGCGTTTGTTTACACATCACAAGCGCAGGTTGTATCGAATTTGCCAGAGAAATCACCTTCCAAAGAAGCGGAGAATGTTGCCGTAGAACAACTGGCAACCGACAGCCTTTGTACATCCTTTATGATCTGGATTAAAGGCGGGGTTAAACACCATTTCCATCAGAGTCATACTGAGTGCATTTACATCATCGAAGGAAGTGGTGAAATGACATTGGCCGATTCTACATTCATTGTAAACGGAGGAGATTTTGTGCAAATACCAAAGGGTGTAGTGCACTCCGTAACAGCTACCAAACCGCTGAAAGTACTCAGCATTCAGACACCTCAGTGGCTTGTGGAAGACCGCAAATTTATCTCGCCTATCCTAAGGCCACACAATGAGTAGACCCTACCAATTGGCGATCGCCAGAGCGTGTTCTTTCAAAATGCGCATCGCACGTTCATCAGTTAGATTGTTGTTTTCATCGACCAATTGATCGACCATGGAAATTTTGGGTTTGTTGTAATGCACATGCACTTTAAGATAATTCAAAATTCCGGTGAGGTGTTCCTGTCCGCGAAGATTGCCGGCATGGCCATCACTTACTCCAATAATTCCTGCCTTCTTATCCCGAAAATTGCGTGGATGAGCGCCCTCAATAAAACTTTTCAAAATTCCAGGGAAGCTGCCATTGTATTCTGGAATTACAAAAACAAATTTGTCTGCATTGGTAACGAATTTCTCGATTGTCGCATTTAACTCTGCACTTTTTGATCCATAGAGATCCTGAAAAACAAAATCGCGTGGCAAATCTTCCAGAGAAAGCAAGGCATGGTCAATACCGGCATCGCGCAACTGCTCCGCATAGAAATTTGATATCACCAGCGATTTGCTCATCGGGCGATTGGTGGCAGAAATTATTGAAATCATAAGGCTGTAAATCTAGGAAAATAAGGCTTTTTTATCCTTTTTATCCCGCGATCTAAACCGAATGTATACAGAATTGTTCATTTGGCTTTATTTTCGCTACTGTTTGAAAATCATGAAGAAACCACTCTTACTGCTAATCCTGGTATTTCTTACCCTTTTTTCCTTTTCTCAAAAGAAAAAAACGTCTGCTCCAACAGGGCCAAAAGTGCCTGTTGTAATCAAATGGGCGAAGGGCGAAACTTCGTATTTGAAAGTAAGCAAATCCGAAGAAAATGTGGCCAGCAATGAGTATTACAAAATCAAAACCGACTATGATGTTCGTCTGAAAGTACTGGAAAAAACCGATACGAGCTACACCATGGAATGGACCTATACCACAGCCAAGGCCGTAGTGGAAGACTATCAATTAAGAGGCGCTATCATCCGTTTGGCAGATGAAGAAAAAATCCGCGGAATGATTCATCAGCTTCTGGAAAGCACTGAAGAATCTGCAGTTGGGATGAAGGTCATCTATAGAACCAACGAATTTGGAGAATTTAAAGAGATCATTAACAGAGAAGAAATCAGGGATCAATACAAGAAAACGTTCCGCAATATGCTGGGTTTTCTTGCAGCTGAATTGCCCATTGAACAACGGGACTCATTGAACAACATGCTCAATTTTATGGCGGATGTCATCGTTGCTGACCCTGATTTTGGTCTCACATTTGAGGACATACAGCTTGTGCACACCGCATATGGATATGAATACGAGCCGGGCGTGAATCAGACTATGGTGGGCAGCATGAAAAGTCCATTCAATGATGAGGAATACGAAATTGACATGGATGTAAAAATGGCCAAATACAGCAGCGACAAAAAGAATTGTACCATCGAAGGCAAATTGCACTTTGGCACAGAGGTTATGCAGGAATACATTTCCGATTTTCAGGAAACAATGAGACTTCAGGGCTTCAATACACTCGACGAAATTCCCGAAATGGAGATGAATAGTGACTTTGCCCTGGAAATTGACCTGAACTACGGTTGGGTTTACAACGCAACAGCTACAACAAAGACCAAAGAAAACCACGATATTTCAACCAAGATACTGCAGATTACGCTGCGCCTCTGACAACTATCGGCTAACTGATACTTTTTTTGACAACCTTACAAATTCAATGACACATTCTATCAGACTTAAGTCTGCTCTTCTGTTGGGCACATTGTTCATGCTCATCCAAACCTTTGCGCAAAACAACTACCAAAGCCACATGTGGGAAATCACAGGCAATGGCCTATCCAGGCCCTCGTATTTGTTTGGCACCATGCACGTAAGCAATAAAGTGGCCTTTCACCTTGGCGATCCGTTTTATGATGCAATAGAAAGTTGCGATTATGTGGCACTCGAACTTGAGCCTGACATCTGGATGCACGAAATGTTCAAGGGCGATTATTTCAGCAACCTGATGAATAAGACATTTCGGTTTATGGGAAATGGTCGGGGACGCGGTTACAGTGGGAATTTTTTGTTCGAAGTTGATCATGAAAAACTCATCACCACGTTCCTTAAAACCGATGATGGCTTTACCAATTTTATGTTGACCCGCAGTGTTCGTGGTAATGAAGAATTTGAAGAAGACTCCTGGTTGGATATGCATATCTACCAATGCGCCAAAAAATTGAAGAAAAAATCATTTGGTCTGGAGACATTTGAATCTTCGATGGCCAATGCAGAGCGCGCTGCGAAAGAACAATACAAAGACAAAGATTATTACTCCAAATCAGAGGAGCGCATGGAAATGCAAACCAAAATGGAAGCAGCCTATCGCCGTGGAGATCTTGATTTTGTTTATTATCTGAGCCGTCTATCCTACCCAGGCGAATCGTATAAGTACATGCTAACTGACCGCAACGAAGACTTTGTGCATACCATGGATTCACTTATGAAACAAGGGGCTTTGTTTGCAGCCATGGGATGCGCTCATTTACCGGGCAAAGATGGAGTAATAGAAATGCTGCGTGCAAATGGCTACACCGTTACGCCCAAATCCAAAGGAGTACGTGATGCAAAACGCAAAGCGGAGGTTGAGAAAAAGCTCATCGAAAGGCCTCTTCAGCATTTCACATCCGAAGAAGGATATATCTCATTTGACGCGCCATCGGAGGTCTATTCGATGACTGTGGATGGAATGGGAATTGTTTATTTGTCGCTCGACATGCCCAATGGTGGTAACTACATGCTGCAGCGTTCCGAGTGGTGGCCTACCTTGTTTAAAATGAACAGAACCGAAATGGCCGATGCGATTGAAAGTCTGCTCTATGAAAAAATTAAAGGTGAAATTGTAAGTCAAAAGCGCAGCATATGGAATGGCTATCCATCTTTTGATATCCTTAGCAAAAGTCTAAAGGGTGATTACTCCAAAATGAAAATCATCATTACTGACAATGAGCTCATAAAACTAACTGTTCAGGCTCCCCGCGACATCGTCAAAAAAGGATATGGAAAGTTCTTCTTTGACACTTTCAGTCTCAAAGAATCTGCATCCATCAGCGATACCAAAGAACTTTTCGATGGCAAGCTTAAAGTTAATGTTCCCGGTGTCTACCACTCATTCAAAGGAGATGTCGAAATGAAAATGGGAGGAATAATTCCTTCCATCATTACCAACAAAAACGACATCACAATTCTGGCGCAGGGACATCTCTCTGACCCAGAATTTATCGATGAAGATGATTATGAATTGCAGGAATTCGGGAGGTATTTTTTCAATCAGACTGGTTATAGCGACAGCACAAGCGCTATAGTCACCTGGAAAAACCAGAAAGCTATCAGGGCTTCGTTTGCAGGAATGAATGATCGCAAGACCGAAGCGTTGTTAGTAGGAAATGGATTTGACTATTATGCTATTCAAGTGCTTACCGACAATCCCGCCACCGCAGAAGGCATCTTTAATTCTGTTGAATTTACTGAGTCCGTGTGGCCAACCGAATACTATCCACTAACCGACAGCACGCTGATGTTTTGTGCAGAAGTGCCCTGGAAACCTGAAGAAAAAGACGAAGAAGACACCAGCAATGGGCTATATGGGATGTTTGGAAGCATGGGTGATGAAGACGAAAAGGAGAAAAAAGATATTGGCCGGGAAAAATCGAATCAAAAGGTTATCACCGATCCGGTTGGAAAGTATTCCATTGAAGTTTCCTATCACAGGAATTCAAAATACACAGCGATTGACCCGGAGAATAATTGGTATTCTAAAAGTAAAGCAAGCCGGGAATACAACTATTTTCAAATGGAAAACGACAGATTCAATCCAGGTTCAGACTATGCAATACGAGACAGTTCTTTTGTAATTACTGCCAATGGATTCGATGCCGAATATATTTATACGGATACACTTTGCAAACGTGCACATCGCCTAAGGTTTGTCCTGGATGATATGAATGCATACATCATAAGCTACGTCAATGACTCCGACAAAATTCACAATCCGTTTGTCGATCACTTTATGGAAACCTTCACGCCTTTGAAGGATTCAGTTACCGGAGGGCTTAGCCTGTTCCAAGACAAATTCGATATGGTTTATGCCGGATTGCAAAGTGCGGACACACTCGAGTTCGAATTCGCTTTGGATTATCAGTATTCAATATATCCGCAGAATGAGACAGAATATGAGAAAGTCAAAAAATTGGATAATGTTATTTCTCCAGTTGTGAGTAAAGAAGACAGAGAATATCTCAAAGACTATTGGAAATATTTTCAATACCTGGACAAATCCGATACAATTGTAGAAGAACTTGCTAAAGAATATACCATGTATTCTGATAGCGCAGATTACCAGGTTCAGATTCTGGAAAATCTGATAAATATGGAAACAAAAAAATCCAGGTTGAAGGTAAAAGAACTATTGCTCAAAGAACCTCCAATCATTGACGATCCTGATTTTATTGACCTACTCAGCGATAGTGTAGAAAGGATAGTTAAAATTCTTCCTTCACTTTTGGAGCTCACCGAGTATGAAGAATACAAATGGGACCTTTACGAAGTGCTCGAAAGTGCCCTGGACAGCGGAATTGTGAAACCCGCCGATTATGCTTTTAAAATCCCCGATTTGCTGCGTGAAGCCAAACTAGAATTAAAACGAACTGCTGCAATTACAGAGACGGAAAACAATGGATACGACGCTCCCCTAGATCAATCTGGGTATTACCCGCCTCTGCCTCCAGGCGAATACTACTATCCAACATTCATAAATTCTAACCTGTCATTGTTTATCCATCTGTTGGAACCGCATAAAAAAAACCCGGAAGTATCAACATTTCTGCAACAAATTGAAGAACATAAAAAGCCAGCGGTTATCAAAGAATACATTCAACACCTTCAGAATGAAAAACGAACAATTCCTGATGCCATGATTCAAAAACTGATTAAGGAAGATGAGAAAATTGAAAGCATTGAAATGCTCACCGATATGGAGAGAACGGATCTCATTCCAAAAACCTGGGACGTGTTGGATGAATACCTGCGGGAACAAATAAAACACCCAAATACGTACTCAGATGCAGAAAGCAAGGTAGACAGCATCCAGATCGATTCAACCTTTGAAGATCAAATAAAATCCAGAAAATTCAAGGTACATTTTGTGCGGTACAAAAAAGATGACGCACTAGAATGGACCAAGGCAGTGGTAGCTTATCGCATAGACAATCTGGATAAAACGCGGCTTCTTCCAAACCAGTGGTACAGTTCAGAAATTGGAACAGAAGAATTTGGAGGAAGTTATAATCCTTTCGGATACACCAGTAAATCTGCCAATAAAAAAGACCTTACTGATGAGGAAAAACTGGTGCAGGAATGGTTGGATATGAAAGCCCAACAGCGCAATCCCAATTCGTATGCATACGATTACTACGACTATTGAAACAATGTTCCGAGCATAGAAGTTTCTATTTCATCAGGATTTAAGAACAATTCAGTTTTCAGCCGAACTATTTGGTTTTATCAATCGGAGTATGGATTTGAAAGCCATACACTGCCACTTAGGTATGAATTCAAATGGAAAAGCAGTTTCCTAAAATTGGCGGTAAGTAGTTGGCCTCCAGAATGACCTAAGAAGTTTTCAACTGTCCATTCACAAACTGGCTGTGTAAAACTACGGCTCCATGAAACACGTGGAACGCCTTGTTTCACTATATTTTCGCTGCGCACCGGTGAAACTCATCAACCGTGAAACAACGGCGCAACTTCAATTTATCCGATGAATTATACCTACTACGGCCATAGCAGTTTTTTGATAGAATTAGGCGGAATCAAAATTGTATTTGATCCATTTATTTCGCCAAACGACAAAGCCAAATCCATTGATGTCAATGCCATCAAATGTGATTTTATTTTGGTTTCGCACGGACATTCAGACCACGTAGCTGATGTAGAAACAATCGCCCGAAACAACGACGCTACCGTTGTCGCAGCCTACGAGATTGCTGCTTATTACGGAGGCAAAGGATTAAAATACCACCCCATGAACATCGGTGGACGTTGGGATTTTGGTAAATTTCAGGTGAAAGCCGTTAACGCGGTTCACAGCAGTGTGCTTCCCGATGGCACGTATGCGGGCAATCCAATGGGCTTTATCGTTACCTCCGGTGATGAGTCGTTTTATTACTCTGGCGATACAGCCCTTACACTGGATATGCAACTTATCGGTCGTCAACACAAACTCAACGCGGCATTTTTATGCATGGGCGACAATTTCACCATGGGAATAGACGACGCGGTAATTGCAGCAGAATTTATCAATTGTAAAAAAGTTGTGGGAATGCACTTCGATACATTTCCATACATCATGATCAACCACGAAAAATCAATTCAGAAATTCAAGGATACCAATGTAGAACTTACACTTCCTGAAATTGGTAAATCCTATTCGATATAAACAGAACCACAAATACAAAACGCATAAAATCCGGAAACAACTATCATGGGAAAAATAATCACCATTGCCAATCAAAAAGGCGGCGTCGGAAAGACAACCACTGCAATTAATCTTGCAGCTTCACTTGGCGTATTGGAATACAAAACCCTGCTCGTGGATGCAGATCCACAAGCCAATGCTACAAGCGGCGTGGGAATTGATCCTAAAACCATCAAAGCGGGTATCTACGAATGCATCGTAAACGACATTCATCCAAAAGACATCACGATCACCACCGACAATCCAAATCTGGATCTTATTCCGGCTCATATCGACCTTGTGGGTGCTGAAATAGAATTGATCAACCAGCCTAACCGCGAATACATGATGCGCTCTGCATTGGCCAAGGTGCGCGACAATTACGATTTTATCATCGTGGATTGTTCTCCATCATTGGGTCTTGTTACGGTGAATGCGCTTACCGCTTCCGATTCCGTTATCGTTCCGGTACAATGCGAGTATTTCGCTCTTGAAGGATTGGGCAAATTGCTAAACACCATCAAAATTGTGCAGCAAAAACTGAATACAGACCTCACCATCGAAGGCATTTTGCTCACGATGTACGATTCACGTCTTCGCCTCAGCAATCAGGTGGTAGAAGAAGTTCGCATGCACTTCCAGGAAATGGTATTTGATACCATCATCCACCGCAATACAACTTTGGGTGAAGCTCCAAGCTTTGGTCAAACGATCATCATGCACGATGCGAGTTGCAAAGGATCTGTGAATTACCTCAATCTGGCGCGCGAAATTCTGCAGAAGAACGACAAGACAAAAATCAAGAACGAAGACAAATACATCAACATAGACAATGGCTAAGAAACAAGCATTGGGCCGTGGATTGAGTGCGTTGCTGGAGAGTGCAGCCGGCCCGGCCAACCAAAATAATCAACAACAAGCGGCAGAAAGACAAGCTGCCCAGGACATTGCTGTTGCCGAAGCTGTTGCAACTGCCACCGCCGAAATTGGGAATGTTGCAGGTCCCATTTCGCTTATCCGTATCGCGCAGATAGAAGCAAACCCTTTCCAACCCCGTCAGGAGTTTGAGAAGGAAGCCATGAAAGAATTGGCTCAGAGTATCCGCGAACTCGGACTCATTCAGCCAATCACAGTTCGCAAGATTTCAGCGCAGAAATACCAGATCATCAGTGGTGAGCGTCGTTTCCGCGCTGCGCAAATGGCCGGACTCACCGAAGTTCCCGTTTATACCCGCACTGCCAACGACCAGGCGATGCTTGAGATGGCATTGGTGGAAAATATTCAGCGCGAAAATCTCAATGCAATCGAAGTTGCCATCAGCTACAAACGTTTGATGGAAGAATGCAATCTCACAACCGAGAAATTGGCAGAGCGTGTGGGTAAAGACAGAACAACGGTTACCAACTATGTGCGCCTGTTGAAACTTCCACCCGAAATTCAGATTGGCATTATCGAGAAAAAAATATCGATGGGCCATGCACGCGCACTTATTAATACCGAGCCGGAAAGCAAACAACTGCGCATCTACAAACTCATTCTTGAAAAAGACCTGAGTGTGCGCCGTGTGGAAGAACTCGCCAAAGAAGATGATGCACCGCGTCTTTTCCGCAGCGATCGTGTTATTCTTCCTCTCGAATTCCAAAAAATGCAAGCCGATCTTCGCTTGAAGTATGGCAAAAAAGCCAAACTCGTTCGCAGTGAACACGGTCTTGGCAAAGTAGAAATTCCATTTGCTACAGATGATGATTTGCAACGCATTGTAGACATGCTCGAAATTTGATTTTTATTGGCAAAACAATCTGAACCGCGATTGCAATATTCACAAGCAGTCGCGGTTCTTTTTTTTGGATAAATACGATTCCACAATCAAGCTCAAAGAATCCCTAATTTCGCAGCGGATAATTTTCATTGAATATTCGATTTTTCAAATACGTGTTGGTTTTTGCTGTCCTCTTTGGCAGTATGGAAACTTATGCCCAATCAGATTCGCTCATACTCGTAAATGATTCAGGAGCATTTGCGCAAAAAGAAGTTGTCAAAGGATTTCGCAACAAGTGGAATATGCAGCCGCATTCTCCGATGAAAGCAACCTTAAAATCTGCTATGATTCCCGGCTGGGGTCAGATGTACAACGGCAAAGCCAAACAGGGATCATTTGCAAAAAAATACTGGAAGGTGCCCGTGGTGTATGCCGGAATTGGAACATGTGTTGCCTTCATTGTTTACAACAACAACAAATACCAGCATTTCAAAAAGGAATACATCTACCAGGCTGATGGAGATCCCAACACCAATCCGGAAATCAACGCTACCAATTTATTTGAAATCCAGGATCAATATCACCGCTGGCGTGATGTCAGCTATTTCTGTCTGGCCGGAGTTTATCTCCTGCAAATTATTGAAGCCAATGTGGACGCACATTTATTCTATTACGATGTGAGCAAAGACTTAACTCTGCGCGTCCATCCTACCCTTTTACCCCAGGCAAGTTATAAGCCGGGGATTGGATTGTCGCTTAATTTTTAATTCAGAAGAAATCGTTCATTGCAGCCGCATACTTTCATTCATAATTGCGCGTTTCCCCATCTTTGCCTCATGTCTGCCTCAAAATCTGCAACGATCGTTTCCTGGCTGCTGCTCATTCCGGCAGTGCTTTGGGGACAGGCAAAGACATTAATTTACCCCGAATATCCTGGCAATACAGCCCACAATGAACGAATCTCCACACAGGCGGCCTTGCATAGCAGCCTTCAGACAACCTATCTGAATTTGTTATCGGCTGGATACATCGATTGCCAAATCGACACCTTTGCGCACGACTCGGTGATCGAAGTACGGATTGACATCGGTAAAAAATATGGACTGAATGCCATCGAAATTATCACGGATTCGCTTGGAAAAAACAAAGAAATTTCAAATTATAAATCACCTCTGGTGTTTGGTGAAAATGCCCTGCGTCTGGAGGCTGAAAAATGGCTCGTTGAAAATGAAAAGAAGGGATTTCCATTTGTATCCATGCAACTGGAAGAACTCAGCTTTGACTCGGTTCAGAATGCACGCGTTGTATTGCGATTAGACCGTGGGCCGCAAATCCTATTCGACAGCCTGATCATTCTTTCTTCAGTGAAAATGCCCCGCCGGTATGTGCAGGGTTATATCAATCTGCGTAAAGGAGAATACTACAACGAAGAAAAAATGCAAGGCATTCAATCAAAATTGCGAGAACTTCCATTCCTGCAGATAACGCGCCCTTCCGAGATACAATTCAATCAAAACAAATTCAATTTACGGCTTTATCTGGCCAAGAAAAAAGCCAATTATTTCAATGGAATTCTGGGTATAAGACCTGATGAATCTACGGGCAAAGTCAATATTACCGGCGACCTTGAAGTAAAACTCCTCAATGCGCTCAATACAGGTGAAGAGTTCTATTTCAACTGGCGCAAACTGCAGCCACAAACGCAGGATCTGACCATGAATCTTTCTTTGCCATACCTCTTTTCTACGCCACTTGGATTGGATGGTGATCTCAAAATTTACAGGCGCGATTCCACGTTTTCAAGCGTAAAATCTGCTCTTGGTCTGGTGTTGCACTTCGGTGGCAACGACAAACTCAAACTTTTTATAGAGAAAAACAATACGAGTCAACTTGCAACATTTGTAACTGCGCAAACCGTTGGAAATGTCAACAGCACACTGTATGGATTGTCCCTGCAAAAGGAAAATCTTGATTACAAATGGAATCCGCGCAAAGGGTACAAGATCAAAATTGAATTGGCAACAGGAATGCGCAATCCGGGGAGCAATACGAACAGTGAAATACCGACCGTTGTGATCAATAAACGCAATGTCTACCGGGGAGAAATCGCGGCTGAATATTTTATCCCAACCTGGAAAAGGCAAACCATTCGGCTTGGTGCTATGGGAGGCGCGCTTGAAGCAGAATCCATTTACGACAACGAGATGTTTCGCATTGGAGGATTGCGCACACTTCGTGGATTCAATGAAGAGAGTGTATTTGTTACATCATGGGCAGTTACGAGTCTTGAGTATCGCTTTTTACTGGAGACAAATTCCGCCATTTATGCATTTGTAGATCAGGCCTGGTATGAAAAACAAGGGATCAACAATTTCATTACCGATACACCACTGGGATTTGGAGCCGGAATCAATTTCGAAACCGGCGCAGGCATTTTTACATTCAACTATGCCATGGGAACACAGTTCGACAATCCCATCCTTGTCAAAAACGCGAAGATTAGTTTTGGATTTCGGAATGTGTTCT
>JBJXFC010000392.1:0-5246 GCA_046153915.1 Flavobacteriales bacterium | reverse complement strand
ACAAAATACATCGAAAATGGGAGTGAGCAGTGAGGAGAAATGAAAGTGCGCGCCTGCCTGCCTGCGCTTGTGCCCGTGCGTTGGCAGGCAGGTCTACCAATTCCGCCACCTAGGCAAGGTCCCGTTTTTCGAAACGGGCGGCAAATATAGGAAGAATGAAGGAAATTGAAAACTGTTTGGAATAAAAGGGAGCCTGGGACAGTTGTTTTTCGTCATTCAGGCAAGGAAATTTTCTTCTCTTATTTTGAGAAGAAACCCTTTTCCGATGCCGCTTTTGAGAATTTTTTCTCTTTTCAAACTCTTCAACCAACATTGTCAGAAAAGGTCGGTATGGTCTTGTTGTGCGCTCAATACCGTTATTGTGTTGGATGAATCGTCTATTGAAATTATCGGTCAAGTCAACGTAGATATAATTTCTTTCGAGACTCGAAATGGAGTAAATAAAATACATGGAAAATGGGAGTGAGAGCGAAGTTTCTTCTCTGTTTTTTTTTGCGCATTCCAGGCTTTGCTAATCTCTTGGTCAACCAATGTCCTTTGATTGGTGCGCATAGAATCATTCGCACGGATTTACAAAGAATATTCAAACGCCGTGTCAGGATTTGAATTTATAAGCGACTATTCGTTAAAACCCCAGAATTATGCGCCAAATTTTTTCACTTTTCTTCATTGCAATCGCTTTCAGCCAGTCAGCTTTTTCGCAGCTTACAACAGGATCTATTGCTCCTGATTTTACTTTGACAGATACTGAAGGCAATACCCACACTCTCTACGACTACCTGAATCAAGGCAAAACGGTGTATATAGATTTTTGGGCAGCTCATTGCCCCTCTTGCTGGGCTTATCACAATCAGGGTCATATTCAAAATTTGTATTTGCAACATGGCCCGGTTGGAAGCACTTCTCAGGATGTTGTTGTTTTTGGAATAGAGGTTGATAGCAACAATGGGTTGAATGAGTTCAATGGAATAAGCGGCATTACTCAGGGCAACTGGCTTGAAGGAATTTCTTATCCAGTCATAAACCCTGAGGGGACGCTCCTTTCCGATATTTATCAGCAGTGGCATGTAGACTATTACCCACTTATTTATTCAATTTGTCCAGATGGAATAATCACTCTACAGGGTCAGGAAACGACCTCCTCTTTGTACACTTCAGTTGAAAGTTGTGAAGCTACGAGTATCAATACCAATGTGGAGAACGTCGAAGTGAAAATTACATATTCCAATCAAAACATCTACTTGACAGGAATTGAAGGTGAAATGCAGCTTGATATTGTAGATATCGCCGGTCGGGTTCTTCAAACTGAAACTGTGAATTCTTTCAAAAGCACGATTGTATTGAATTCATTTCAACGAGGAATTTATTTCTGTAGACTTACACCAATACACGGAAAAGTTATAACCCAACGAATTGTTAAGCAATGATTTGTCCTTTTCTAGTGGCGCAATAATTTCTACTGCAACAACATCGCACCTGGTTTGAATTTGTTTTTTTTGGCGATAATCCCAAATTCGAAGAGTGGTTCATTGTAGCCCGATTTCCGTTTATCCCAATTTATGCAGTGCGTTTCGTACATGAGATTCAAAGGGATTTTGGATCGGTATAGAAAGGCGCTGCATAATTTGGGTTTAAAGCTCACCCAGCAACCGATTTGATGAAGATAAAATCTCAATGAAGGATCTCATTCAAAGAGAATTGGTATGCGATCCATTTTTTTACTGAACATCCCAGCACGCCTGTTATGCCGCCAGTGGAGAAAGCATTAGTTTCGTTTTTCTGGCCCGATTTGTAAATTCCTTAACGGCAAGTTCGCGAAGCAATCTTCAATGCTATGTGAATCAGAACTCACCAATCAAATCTAAATACCTGATTGTGATATACAATAGATTTGGGTGTGCGTTAAAAAGGGTTTGAAATGATGCCTGGATTTGAGCCAAATCTTAACCAAAATTTCGTTTGGTAGTTCGGTGCCTAAATCCTTACTTTTACCCTCCCTGTGACCTGATCAAAGGTTTTGGGTATAAATCGAATTAAAACTTAACGCAAAATGAGGGCATTAAAAGCTTTACTCCTTGGTTCATTCATTGTGATATCTACATCGATGTCCGCCGTTTGGGGCATTTACAAATCCGGATTGTCAATCAATGGAGGTTATTATGACTGTCTGCTGAATACCGCAGCACCGGAATTTCAACACAGCAACTTTGGAAGTTATGTAACAGGAGGAACAATTACCCTGAATTTCGCTGAGGTACTCACCTTCAAAGGCGGCTCAGACAATGCATGTAGCGCGAATTTGCGTTACCGCGTATACAGAACCTGCGATACTCCCGGCTCGTTTCAAACGCTTTCATTGCCTTTTTGCTGCAATTTCGGTGGAACGGATTGTTCGGGAGGAGCTTGCGGGCCTGATGTGAACAACGCCGGAGATCAGAAATGGCGCGGAAACTCGGGAGTAAATCTGTTGACTGGACTTACTCTTCCCGGAGTTTATGTTATTGAAGTGTATTACGACGCTACCGGCCAAACCGGCTCGACCATGGGTTGCGCCGAAACCGTTTTTTCCAGCAACAGCAGCAACAACTACAGGGCATATTTCACGCTCAATATGAACGAAACGTTCACAGATGGCAACTTTACCGCGGCACCAGTTTGGAGCGGCGATGCTGCCAATATCACGATTATCAACAACAGCAATACTTCAGGGTTAATTGGCACAGAGCAAACGCGCACTCATACGATGAAGTGCAATACAGGAGCTGGCGCTGGTTCGCAATATCTTAGCACACCTATCACTACCTGGGACTCTCAACAGGAATGGTACTTCTGGATGGGCCGCGACGGTAATCAGGGTGCAACAGCGGCTAATCAGATTCAGTTTTGGCTTTATTCCACCGATGCAAATCTGGAAGGTGTGGCAACAACCAATGATGGATACCGTATCGTTTATGGTGATGATGGCGGTGCCGGAGATGAACTTGTTCTTCAATCTGTTACCGACGGTGTAGGAACTGCGATTTTAACCTCATCTGCAAATACGCTCAATGGTCAGGTAGACTACGGAATTGCAGTAAAAGTGACACGCTCACAATTGGGTGTCTGGAATTTGTACACGTCTTACTTGCCTCAAAATGGCGTCGATGCGCAGGCAAGTCCAACTCCCCTTAGCTGTGTCGAAACTTCGGCTACTATCTTGCAGGGAACCGCTACGAATACGCTATATACTCCATCTGGGACCGGATACGTTGGCCCGGTTTTTATACATTCCTCAAGCGCTGGCTCACGATTATCGCCCGAATTTGACAACCTTCGTTTTGTTCCACTTCCTCCAAATACAGAAGTAAAAATTACAGGCCTTACGACAGGCAGTGCAAACGAAGATGTGGCCAATACAGGCAATCTTGCGATTGATGTTCAATTGACAAATCCTTCCACAATTACGGCCACAACCATAGACCTTGTACTTACATCAGGAGCTGCAGCGCGCGCCGGCCGCGGAACAACAATCAATACCAATTTCGCCGGACCATATACAACCATTACACTAACCTGGGCCGCTAATACAAGTGGTGTTCAAACGGTGTATATCGATCCTGTAGACAACAACCTGTGCGACGATATTGCCTCACTGGTGTTCACCCTTCAAAACCCGACAGGCGGAAATGCTGCATATGTGGGTACGCCATCATCTTATACTGCTACAATTATCGATGACAATACAGGATATGAAACGTTACTCAGCGATAATTTTGAAAGTGGGAACCTCACCAACTGGACAACCACGGGTACGTCCTGGAGCGCTAACACAACAGGACCAATCACTGGCACATATAGCGCGCGGCATAGTTTGCAGGGTGCTGCTGGTACAAGCTCGATTGCCTATCCTTTTGATGATGCTTCTTTGCCAGGAGTAGCTACCACATGGAGATTCCAGGTGAAGTATGTAAATGACCCAAGCAGTAACAACAACTGGCAGGTATTTCTATCTTCTTCTGAAGCGAATCTATACAGTGCTACTAATGATGGATATGCACTGGTCATTGACCAATCTTCTTTGCCATCAGCGGGCACAACAGATTACATCCGGTTATACCGCGTGGATAACGGTGCGTATTCTTCAACCCCAATTATCAACTCTACAACCGACTGGGATACCAACGTAAACAGCGGTTCCAAGGTGGGCTTAGAAGTCATTTTGAGTGAAGCCGGAGTTTGGACTATTAACATTGATATTACCGGCGATTTTGACGCTCTGGTTGCATTGCCCGGTGCATCAAGTGGAAACTCATTCATGGACAATCACCCTACCAATGCTGGTGGCTTGACATATCCTGTGATGAAGAATTTTGGTATGCGTTATAAATACACCGCGGGTGTTTCTGATTTTATTCGCTTTGATGACGTGAGCATCATTCAAAAGGGATGCAAAGAAATCTGGTATAGCCAGGCTTCTGGCAACGTGAACGCATCTATTTGGGGAAGTGCTCCAGTGAGTGCATCACAAACCGTAACAGGAGGTCGCTACAAGCGTTTCGTTGTGCAAGGCAGTGCAACGGGAGATAACATAGCAGATAATGTTACCACCAACATCGATTGGACTATTAATGATATTAATATAGATGCAGGAGGAACATTAACAGGTGGTAGCGCTACAACAAAAGTATATGGAAACTGGATCAATGCCGGAACATTTACCTGGGGAACATCCAATGTGCACTTCAAAGGACAGGCTGCACAGAGCATTTTGGGTTCTGCGTCTACGACATTCTACAATCTGACCATTGACAATGACGGTTCCAACGTAACTGTTTCAACCGCGGCCAACGTGCGCGGCAGAGTTTTTCCTGAAGAAGGAACATTGCAAACAGGCGGCATTCTAACCCTTGTTTCAAATTCTGCCGGGTCGGCATCCATCGGAGAAATTAAATCGGGCGCTAGTGTAAGCGGTAACGTAACACTGCAGCGCTATATCGCCAGTGTGGGTGGATTGCCTTACGGAGATTGGGTGAATTTGGGTTGCCCAATTTTGGGTCAGACAATCGCTGAATGGAATGATGATATAATCACAACAGGATTTACGGGTTCAGATTATCCATCGCCTTATCCGTTTATTAATATTCGCAGCTACACTGAATCAACGGCTGGAGGACTCAACCTTGGCTATGTGAATGCAACAAACGTTACCGACGCCATCAGCGGATCTGGTAACACCGGATTTTTTGTATGGTTGCAATCAGCTGCAC
>JBJXFC010000391.1:0-3950 GCA_046153915.1 Flavobacteriales bacterium | reverse complement strand
AAAACAGAAGTTATGATCTGGACACATATTTTTGATTTACTTTTAAAAGCAGGTGCGTTTGTTTTAATCATTATTATGGCCGTTTTAATTCCGGAATTGATGGATGATCCCATCAGGGGTATTACGTTTATAATGGTGTTATGGGTACTTTCATTGGTTTTCGTTGTGCGCACTCCCGGAAGTTGGTTGTATTGCAGAATTCGCCTTAAAATGCCGGTCAGTTTTTCTCAGGCCTCAAAATTGAACCATTTACTTTCACCTAATCCTTTTCAATTCAAACTCCATGGACAAGAATGGCTGCCTCTTCTCGATGTTTTAGAAGTTGAAAGTGAAAAGAGGTTTGACCTGGCAATGGAAATTTCTGATTCATGGGAAGCCGAAAGAGCGCAAAAAGCACGTCAGACAAAAGAGGAACTTAGGAATGCACCGGGCAAATCCAAAGTGTTCTTAATTCTTTTTGGGTCTGTTGCTGCGTATTGTTTTATAGCGGCATTCGCTGGATTACCACCAGCCAATTATTATATCCGGTTGTATTGCCAAATTCTGGATACCCGCGAATATTCGGTGAGCTTGATTGCCTGTTTGATTATACTCACCATCATTGGGCCCATAGCGCTAATCAAAAAATTGATACAACGAGGTTGAAACGATGTTCTGAATATCGCATGCAGTTATCAGAATCTATTTCTGCCTCCCGGCGCGACCACAAAATGTTTTTCGTGATGAAATGTAAATTGGCCTCAACAATCTTACTGCTGTTTTTTCTGAAAGCGTCTTCAGGAAAGGCGATGTCTGACACGCTTGAAAGAGCTCCTTTTTACATCAAGACCAATGCACTGGAGTATATTGATATCTATACTGGTTCATTATACAATGTAAGTGCTGAAATTAAATTGGGAAAATGGTTTGCCATTAATTCTGAGGTGGGGAAGTACTTTTCACTTCCGTCAAAACTTAGATTGTTTATGAATCACAAAGGATTCATTGTAAGAGAAGAACTGAAGGTCTACAGAAACGATCGTGTTTCGACAATGCACAATTATTGTTCACTGGAATTCTCTTATTCAGAGCAGGAGTTTAATCGCACGGACAGCATGGATTACGATTTGGATAGTATTTCATACAGCTACGATAAATACTATCATGCCACCAGAAAATTCATTGGCCTTCAATTTCTTTTTGGCGGAATCCAGCATTTTAAGCACAACCTCTTTTTGGAAGTTTATGGCGGACTTGGATTGCGGTTTAATACGATCAAGTGCGATTTGCCAGACCACGAAGCCCATGGCCGATATTTCGGTGATTGGCCCGTGCCATCCAATTACTCCATGAATGAAGGCTATCACGTAAATCTAAAGTTCAACTTCGGGGTGAAACTGGGATTTTCTATCGGGAATAGAAAGCGGGTTTAATCGTCACTTCCCAGGTACTTGCTTGAGAAGGCTCACAAGTCAACGCATTGAAAGTAGTCTTACTCCCATACCACATCAAACGTCAACATTTCTCCGTTGCGTTTTACCTGAACAGTGGTCTTTTGTCCCATCTCAAATTTGCTCAAGGCCTCCATGTATTCGTAGATGTCCTTGATGTCATAATCGCCAAGTTTCAGAATGACATCCCCTTTGATCAATCCTGCTTTTTCGCCCGGACGACCTTCTTTGGTGCCATCAATGCGCAAACCGAGATCGCTGTACAAATAATCGGGAACAACACCGAGTGTAACCTTGAAATCGGATGCAGAAGCCGTTTTTTCTTCCTTGGTTTTGGTGAATGCAATTTTTCCTTTTCCATCTATTTGGATTATCACCTGATGGATGTAGTTGATTACTGAAGTTAATCCTTCGTAATTGATTTTGTCGGTGTCGTCTGTTGGTTTGTGGTAGTCTTCGTGCTGACCTGTAAAGAAGTGAATAGCCGGAACATCACTCAGATAAAAACTGGTGTGATCGCTTGGCCCAACACCACTTTCGCTGGTTACAATTTGAATTCCGTCTACGCTGATTTGTGGCAACACACTCATCCATGCCGGCGATGTTCCAACACCGTTGATGGCCATTTTTTTCTCGGCGTTGAGTCTTCCCACCATGTCCATATTGATCATGTAGTTCATTTTTACAAGCTCAATCGTTGGATTTTTGGTGAAGTAATTACTACCCCAAAGTCCTTTCTCTTCGCCGCTAAATGCAATGAACAGATAGTTATTCGATGTTGTTCCTGTTGGTTTGGTCTTTAACCAACTTGCGAGATCAATCAAAGCTGCTGTGCCACTGCCATTGTCATCAGCTCCATTATGAATGGCTTTATCGCCTGTCCAAAGAGAGTTTTCATCACCATAGCCCAGGTGATCATAATGCGCACCTATTACCACTGTATTGGCAGAACCATTGTCGAGATATCCAATCACATTGCGGCCGCTGATTTCTTTTACCAGACCCATTCCCAGACTAGCGCTATCGCCATTGTGGTGGATCTGCATCGGAGAATGAGGCACAAATTTGAAGGTCTGATACCAGGAATCTTCGCCTTTTGGTGTAAGTCCGATGGTCTCAAAACGTTTGGCAATAAATTCACCTGCACGGCGCTCTGCATCGGTTCCAACTCCACGGCCTTCCATTTCGTCAGATGCGAGTGCAGTGAGATCCGCTTTTACCGAGGATTCGCGTTTGTCTTGATAAGCTATAACGTTGCGCCCGCGAGGTGTACAAAGGAAACCGGCATTCACGACTAAGGCAAACAGGAACAGGTATAGAACTTTTTTCATTTTCATCATAATGGCTGCAAATTAACGGAATTTTGAGCTTGTGATTACAAGTCATACACGAGTCGACTCCTGATCATTATCAATAGTCAAGTGCCAATGAATCAATGCCTATCTGCTTTTTGGAAAGATAGTCAATGCCAAACAATCCCGTGCCGATGACATAAGTCACAGTTTGATCTTCTACTTCCGCGGGTTTGAGGCAAAACCTGATTTGAGGAAAGGCGTCATACTTCAGCTCTGGCAATTCTATCGTCGGCCAATACTCCGTTACCATCTTAGGTTTACCTTTTGTGCGTGTGCCGAAGGGATCAGTTATAGTATTGGCAGTGTAAGTTCTATAATAGCCTGAAGGCTCGAAGTGGTATTTTTCTTCCCGCAAATTATACCCGAAAATATTGTTGAGGCTAAATGCAATCGCAATGCACAAAGCTGAAGCCGTCAAAGCCATAAAATATCTGTTGAAGGGTCGATACCGTTTAAACCAAATAATACCAAGCCAAACAAGAGATAAAAGGAGGAATGTCAGAAACATATCCATTGGTTTAAGGAACATCCGGAACCCCATTGTGCCAAGCCAGATCAAAGCAGCACACAATGCCAATACTTCGGCAAGCAAAGATTCCATGTAGTATTTCAGGAAACCACCTTTCATCCTGCTGAAGTCTACATCTTTGATATTGCGGAGACCTGGCAGCCATAGCATGGACGTTATCAGAAAAAGGGCAATGGTTGCAGGAAGGGCAGGTTTTCCAAATAGTGTCAATAGAACCAATGGCAAACCAACGGCAAAGATCAAACTAAGCACAAAGCCGAAAAAATCGTTGAAACTTTCATGCGTGAGGTCCTGCTGGTACTGATCGGATTGGAGGTAATCTTCATAGCGCATTCTCGCATTGCGTCTTGCTCTTTCCAATGGACTTTCAGTTGATTCTGTCTGTGCTTCGGCAGTTCTTGCATTTGAACCAGATTTTTTGCCCTGGGTAAGGTGATGGATCAGCGTGTCATATGCTTCATGGATTCGGACAAAGTGTTCGGTAGCATCCGGATCTTTGTTGCGATCGGGATGCCATTGCAAAGCGAGCTTTCGAAACGCACTCCGCACCTGGGCTTCATTGGCCCCCGAAGGCAGTTCGAGAAGGGTATAGCAGTCAGAAAGGGAAATCACGCAATTATATTAAGAGAAAAGCGA
>JBJXFC010000388.1:0-2695 GCA_046153915.1 Flavobacteriales bacterium | reverse complement strand
CGAATGTAGTCATGCAATTAGCATGAAAAAAGAATGTGTGAAACTTTGTGCTATATTCGCTTAAAACCCTTTATCCATGCCCGTTGCAGATGGGGCCAGGGACTCTTTTTCGGGTGGGAAATTTGTCAGGAAGGAATGCCGGTCAAAAAAAAGGCCATCCTGCTTGGAATGGCCTTTAGAGCCTGATCGTGAAATCTTAAACAGGCCCGGTATTTCTTAGAAATTATGGTTTTTTCGGTGTCATTCCCGGAGCGCCTCCAGTGCCGGGGCCAGGCGTTGGAACAGGCTTTTGACCGCTCATAAGTGCTTTGGCTTTTTCTTCTTCTGCTTTCAGTTCTGCAGTGAAATCGGGTATTCCCAAATCTGCGCAAACCAAAGCAGTAATATCATCACCACCTAAATATAAAAACGAACCTGCAGATGAGTCTATGATATAGGTATATCCGTTTGCTTTGGCTACCTTCTCAATCGATTGATTGGCTTTGTAGAGTATAGGATTCATGAGGGTTTGTTCGTCAATTTGAAGTTGTTCTTGTGCCTGTTGCTGGAAGGTTTGGAGACTTGAATTCAATTGACGGATTTTGTCTTCCTTCATATTTCGCACAATCGGTGCCCAGGTTTGCAGATTCTTCTCGCGTTCAATTTGCAAGGAGTCAAGTTCTGAACTCATAGACTGGATAACGGCCAATAACTCATCTTGCTTTTGTTCCAGGCTGGTAAGTGCCGTTTTGTACTCGGGCATATGCTTTATCAGGGCAGAACCGTTGATATGACCCGTTTTTTGCTGCTGCGAAAACGATGAAATGCCGGTGGCACAAATGATGGCAAGCAGTAAGAAGACTTTTTTCATTTTGATTGTAAAATTGATTTGTGGATGGGTTATTAATATCCGTGCCAAAAGTACATCGCACGTACAATTATCTTTTATTTCTTTTCTTCTCCGCCTTTTTTCAGATCGCGTTGAGGTGTTTTACCCCCACCACCTTTGGGTGCTTTAGGGTCGTCATCTGGTTCTTTTTCTTCTTCCTCGGTGCCACCTTCTTCTTCCAAAACTTCACCAGGTTTAAGCCCCATTTTCTTAAGGACTTTATCGCTGATGTCGTGCTTGGGATTGGTGTAGAGCATATTGCTGTGGTTTGCTTTGTCAAATACCACCATCAACGACATTTGCTCGGCCACTTCTTTGATGGCTTCGAAAATGCGGTCCTGTATGGGTTTTACCAATTCTTCGCGCTTCTTAAACAATTCGCCATCCACACCAAATTTTGCCTTTTGCATTTCTTTGGCTTCCTGCTTTTTGCGGTCAATTTCTTCTTCGCGTTTCTTCCGCATTTCATCTGTCAACAGGATTTTTTCTGCCTGATAGGCACTTTCCAATTTTTCGATGGTGGCGTATTTGTTTTCAATTTCTTTCTGCCATTGTGAACTGAGTTTGTTGACTTCAGCCTGTGCAGATTGATACTCTGGAATGTGGCTGAGGATGTATTTTGTGTCTACATAGCCAAACTTTTGAGCACTGGCAAACACACTGAAGAGAGCAAGCAATGACAGGGTTAAAAGGGACTTTTTCATGGTATTTTTTTCAGGTTTTTTTATAAGACTCCCGTAGGTTCTAAAATGTAACTTTATAATTCTCCAAGATTCATTCCGATGCTGAAGTGGAAGGTGCCGCGCGCCATTTGCGGTGCAGCGGGAACATCATCCAGTCTCCATCCATAGTCAAATCCAAGCAATCCAAACATCGGCAGGAATATTCTCAAACCAACACCGGCTGAACGATAGGTGTTGAATGGATCGAACTCGCTGAGTTTCTCCCAGGTTTTTCCGGCCTCTGCAAACGTAAGGGCATAAATAGTAGCCTGCGGATTGGTAGAAAGCGGATAACGCAATTCCATGCCGTATTTGGCTATCACGGGCGCACCTACGTTGTTTACTCTGCGAATATCGGATGGGGCCGTCAGCGACAAATCATCATACCCGCGCAGATTCACAATCTCACGTCCATCGAGTAGGAATCCGCTTAGGAATACACCTCCAAGGTAATAACGTTCAAAAGGCGATTCTCCCAGTTGCGAGTTGTATGTGCCGAGGAAGCCTAGTCCTACTTTGGTATTCAACACAAATTTGCGGTCTTTGTGTTTGTTGAGTGCTGTAAACCACTGTGCCGTAAATTTAAATTTGTAATATTCTACCCAGTCAAATCGCTCCTGATCGGTCATGCCGGCATAATCGTATTCTTTTCCACCTAACTCCCCAAGCCACGTGTATGGCAATGTCGCTTTGCTGGTAAAATTGATAATGGACCCACTTCTTGGATAAATGGGTTCAGAAGTTGAATTTCTGCTCAACGTAAAATTGAATGCAAGATTGTTTGCATGTCCGTTGGCAAATTTGAAGAGAATGCCGTAATCATTGAGTTCGTAGTGCTGGTAAGACAATCCTGCCTGCAGAATAAAATAGTCATCTGGTCTTTTGAGGCGTTTGCCAAAGGAAATGGCACCACCCGAGATAGTAAGGTCGCGGCGTTGTTGCAGGCTACCGTTGATGGTATCTCCATCGTTCCTTTTGGTTACTCCATTGCTTTGGATACTGTGCCAACCCGAAAACGTGAGTGAGTTTGGTTTTTTGCCACCAACCCACGGCTCAGTGAATGAAAGGTTGTATGATTGAAAAAATACACCGTTGGAAGTTGCAC
>JBJXFC010000377.1:0-7558 GCA_046153915.1 Flavobacteriales bacterium | reverse complement strand
ATATGGAAAATGACAGACAAAGACAAACAAGACCTCTTAGATTATTTGAAAACGTTATGAATTTGCTACTGCTGATAGAAAACAAAATGAAACGAAAGCTTATTTCGAATTTGCTATAAAATGGCTTATAGAAGTAATTGAACATTTGTAATTCCATCATCTTTTGAACTAAGGATGGGAGGAGGTTTTTCAAAGGTCGCAATCGTTAGGCCTCAACAGATTTACCCAACACCATCTAACCACTTCCAACTACCTCACTCGGCTACCCAAAATCAATACTCATCCTCCCGATCCTCTCTGCCAGAGTCTCATTCGACATCCTTTCACGCAATCTATCCACCATAATGGGAAATGCAAACGGCGTTGGTTTTTCCGGATATTGAATGATGATTTTTTGCTGATTGATGCGCTGCATGGCTTTGCGCAAACGAGGCAATTCGAGTTGGTGATGCACTACTTCATCGAAGGCTTGTCGCAATAACAGATTGGTTGGATCATAATCTTCAAACACCTGGAAGATCAAAGACGATGAAGACTGCAAGTGACGGTCTCGAATGGGCGCACCGGGATATCCTTTAAAAACAAGTCCGGCAATGGCGGCGATGTCTCTGAATTTTCGGCGCGACATTTCGGTGGAGTTGATACTTCTAAAAAGATCCTGATCCAGATTGTTGAGGTCGGTGAGGGCATTGCCCAAAGCCGCTTCAATATCGATGGGTTTATCACTTAGCAATTCGAAACCGTAGTCGTTGTATGCAAGTGAAAAGGTGGAGGGCTCATACTTCGCAATGCGGTAAGCAAACAACGATGCCATTCCCTCATGCACATTGCGGCCTTCAAACGGATAAAACAAAGCATGGTATCCATCGTCTGTTTTAAATACTTCAATCAGAAATTCGTTTTCTTGTGGTACATGCGAACGCTCACGCTGAAGTTGAATAATGGGCTGTATGGTTTTTAATTCGATATCGATGAGAGCAGCATTTTCATCATAATTCGCAGCTTCCGTCATTTTGCGCCTCAGCATGGAACTCAGTTTGCTTGATAGTCCCAATCTGCCGCCTCCCCAAACAGGACTGCGGCCCGTGGTTTTGTTTGATTTTTTTACAAACGCGGTGAGTTCTTTGATTTCAATCAATTCCAGACTATAACCTGCAAACCAAAAATTATCGCCTTCGTTAAATGATGCAATAAATGATTCTTCAACATGACCAATCAATCCGCCGCGTTTGAATTTGACAGAAACCATGGTATCGCCTACAATGGTTCCAATGCCAAGCCGGTGTTTGCGGGCAATGCGTTGATTGCTTACTTTGTACAATCCATCCTTCAATTGAACGCGATGGTAATCCTCATAGCTGCCAAGTGATGATCCTCCATGTGTTATGAAGTGCATGATCCAACTCCATTCGTCGCGTGTTATTCCCTGAAAGCAAGTTGTCGTCAGAATTTCTTCATAGATTTCATCGGCCACAAATCCTTCACCCAATGAAAGTGTAACAAGGTATTGAATCAACACATCAAAACACCTCACCATGGGTTCACGTTCTTCGAGATGTTGTTCTGTGATGGCTTGTCGAAGCGCCGCAGCTTCAATTAGCTCCAATGAGTTTGTTGGAAGAAAATAAATGATACTCGGAGCATTCGGTTTATGTCCGCTTCGACCCGCTCGTTGCATAAAACGGGCAACACCTTTGGGGCCACCAATCTGGATAATGGTTTCCACGGGAGCGAAATCCACTCCGAGATCAAGACTGCTGGTGCTCACAACGGCCTTCAATTTCCCTTCGTACAAATTGTCTTCTACCCAATGGCGAAGTTCTTTGCTGATGCTGCCGTGGTGCATGGCGAGCGTTCCGGCCAGACTTTCATCTGCATCAAGAATTTTGCGGTACCAAATTTCGCATTGCGCTCTTGTATTGGTAAAGATGATAGATGACGTAGAACGATGAATTACGGGTAACACCTTGGCGATTAGGTTTACACCCAAATGTCCGCTCCAGGGTAATCGTTCCGTTTCATCGGGCAAAAGCGAACGGATTTCGATTTTTTTGCTGAGTCCGGATTTGATGATCGAACCGCTCAATGCTCTGTCGTTTCCCAACAATGTTTGAAGGGCTTCTTCCATATTGCCCACGGTAGCGCTAATTCCCCAGATTTTAAGTTCCGGATTTACTTTTTTCAGTCTGCTCATCGCCAATTCGGCCTGAACACCTCTTTTTGTGCCCAGTAATTCGTGCCATTCATCGGCCACCAACATTTCCAGGTTTTTGAAGAAGTCGGGATATCCTTTTCGTGCGAGTAGCAGATGCAGGCTTTCGGGTGTTGTAATGAGAATATTGGGAATTTCTTTTTTCTGAACGGCCCTTTCCTCTGTTGTCGTGTCGCCTGTACGTATGCCAACGGTTAGAGCAATGCCAGATTCTTCTAAAACGCGCTCGGCGCTGGTTTTAATTTCCTTCGCCAATGCTCTTATTGGGGTAAGCCAAATCATCCGAAGCCCATTTATAGACTGTTTATCAGCGGGGTAGCTCATGATGAATGGCAATAGAAGAGAGTAGGTTTTTCCACTTCCTGTTGGTGCATTCACAAGTCCTTCGCCACCATTGGCAAACGATTCCCAGGCCCTTTTCTGGAAATCCTGGGGCTTCCAACCCCTGGTTTTCATCCAGTTTTCGGACTTTTTTACGATTTCTTTCGATATTCTATTGGGCTTATCCAATCAATTGTTCATTTTTGCATTTAGAGGGCACAAAAAAAAGTTGGCCTCGTTTTTGAAAACGGACCGTACCAAAATTAGAATTACATGAAAAAGTTATTTGCGCTTGCATTGTTTGTATTTGGAATGGCCATGGGGTCATTCGCCCAGACCGATAGGGATTACAAAGATCTCCTGACCTTGTTTGTGGACGAAAAGTATGAGAAATGCTTGTATAAAGCCGAGGGATATACCCTGAAAGATGAGACCAAAAAGGATCCTTTGCCATATCTGTTTATGAGCATGTGTTATTTTGAAATGAGCAAAAAGGATGAATTCAAGGAAAAATATCCAGACTCGTTTAAAACTGCCATGAAATACCTCAGCAAATATGGTGGTAAGGACAAGGAAAAGAAATACCATGCCGATTATGAGGATTTTTTAGGAGAAATCCGGGTTGCAGCTATGAACGAAGCTGAGTCACAATTTGACAATCAGAAGTACACCAAATGCAAAACGCTATATGATCAATTGGTAGACATCGATGCCAATGATGCAGGTGCTCAGTTGATGCTGGGATTGTCGTTTTCCGGCATGAAAAGCAAAAAAGAAGCTGAAGTTGCGATTAAAAAGGCACTGGCGCTTCTTCAGGAAAAAAAGGCAAGTCAGACCAAGGAGCAATTAAGTCTGTTAAAAACGGCTATCATGTATTACGCCTCTGCTTTGAATGAAGCAGGCAACAGAGAGACAGCAAAGGAATGGTTGGATTTAGGTCTTGAGTATTTCAAAGAGGATAAGGAATATATGGTAACCTATGAGACATTGGCCGAATAATCGAAGTAATTCAAATGATATCGAAGCCCGTTGAGTCGTTCAGCGGGCTTTTTTATGGTCGATATCGTTGAAAAACAAGCTGGAACACACAGCCCTTGGTGGAAATTATCTGGTGAATCATGGCTGGAAAAGCGGTAAATTTGCCATCAGAAATTTAAAACCGTATCACATTGGACATTTTTGAAAGAATCAAGAAGAATCGCGGACCATTGGGCCAGCATTCAAAGGAATCACATGGCTATTTCACTTTTCCAAAACTGGAAGGCGAATTGGGCGCACACATGACCTTTCGCGGCAAACCCGTATTGGTTTGGAGTTTGAACAACTACATTGGATTGGCAAACAATCCGGAAATACGCAAAGTGGACGCAGAGGCAGCAGCAGCATGGGGAATGGCCTATCCAATGGGTGCCCGCATGATGAGTGGCCAGACCAAATACCACGAACAACTCGAACAGGAACTCGCATCTTTCATGCAGAAAGACGATGCCTTCCTGCTCAACTTTGGATACCAGGGCTGTCAGAGTGCCATCGAAGCACTCGTTGGCCGTCATGATGTGATGGTGTACGACAGCGAATGCCATGCGTGTATGGTAGATGGTGTGCGTCTTCACCACGGAAAACGTTTTGTTTTCCAGCACAACGATATGGAAAGCTTCGAAAAACAATTGAAGCATGCTAAAGCGATTGCAGATAAAACTGGCGGTGGAATTTTGGTTCTCACCGAAGGTGTATTTGGAATGGCAGGTGATCAGGGCAGATTAAAAGACATTGTAGCATTCAAAAAAGAATACGGTTTCCGTCTTTTTGTAGATGACGCTCATGGATTTGGTTCTATTGGCGAGAATGGCCGTGGGGCAGGGGATGCACAGGGTGTTCAAAAGGACATCGATGTGTACTTCGGAACATTTGCAAAAGCCATGGCTACTATTGGTGCATTTGTTGCGAGCGACGAACACGTGATCGAATACCTGCGTTACAATATGCGCTCACAGACATTTGCCAAAGCATTGCCTTTGCCAATTGTTATCGGAGCCATAAAACGTTTGGAGATGTTGCGTACTCAACCAGAACTGCAAAAACAACTTTGGCACATTGCCATGGCCCTGCAAAGCGGATTGAAAAATGCTGGATTTGACATCGGTCATACCAACTCAGTTGTGACCCCGGTATTCATGAAAGGATCGCTGGGAGAAGCTACAAATGTGACCCTCGAACTGCGCGAGACATACGGCTTATTCTGTTCGATTGTGGTTTATCCTGTTGTGCCAAAAGACATCATCATGCTGCGTCTTATCCCAACAGTGGTTCACACCATCAAAGATGTGGAATACACCATCGAGTGCTTCAAAAAAGTGCGCGAGAAACTGGAAGCTGGTCAATACAAAGCAGAAAAGATCGCCAGTTGGGCGTAAGAATCAAAGCTCCAGCCGTGCAAGGGTTGGTGGCAATGTTTAAATAATATCACAATGAAAGAGGGGACATTGATCTCCTCTTTTTTTTGTGCTTAAAGTTTTAGAGAGTGTCGTTCTGAAATTGCGTTGATGTGCTGAAAGAGCTTGTTATTTTAGAGATAGTTCGATGAACTGAATAGAGAATCGACGTGATATGTGAGATCTTTTTCGCATCGATGAATCCCTCGGAACCATATGACCGTCCCTACGGGACGACTCGTCTCTTCCGCGCGCAGGCGCGCTTACCGTAAGATAGTCCCTACGGGACTGGGTTATGAAAACCCTAATCAATCAATGCATGATATTACCCTATAAATTTTCCATCTACCTAAACATAATCCCACAAATCCCAACCATCCTTAAATAATCCCAGTTCAAAAAACCAAAGCTCTTCACTCAGCGGAATCCGGTTGCAGCGCAATCATCCGAATCCTTATGGAACTTATGAATATCTCTTCGGAATAGTAATTTCATGATACCTATTGCGCAAGACGTTTGACCTATCTCTAGCATTTTAATCCTCTACAATTACATAAAAGAAATGGGCCGGAAAAGTTTCCGACCCATCTCAATTCCATTACCGAACAATCATTCGGTTTACCTTCCAGCAATGGATCCGCCTGTGGGAACTACTTCAATCCATTTTCCTGTCGTGCGCGATCGGATGGTATTGTCATACATCGCTTCGCAGTTTACACCTGGCATATAGTATTTTCCAAGATATGAAGCATTGAGTTTGATCCGGAAAATCTTCGTTTCATTCGCCGACAAATCAAAATACGAATACACTCTGTCATCACGGATGTCCTGGTAATCGGCCATGCTGGCATTGTTCACCATGGCTGATACATCAAAACGGTTGTTGATGATTTCCCATCCACTTGGGAAAATCTGTGTCAATGCGAGTTCATCCAATCGACCTCGCACTCCCGGATTCCAAACACGCACTTCGGCGAGGAAATCTGTGCCTTGTTCGAGTCTCGACGGATCGATTGAATTGCCTTTCATATCGAGGTATTTAATCTCGGTATACAAATTTTCATTCGCAGCAGATTCATCACCGTTCTTCGGTTGACCGGTAGTGATTATACGCACATAAATCAGCGATGTGCCCTTGTTGTTTATCTGTAGTTTGTTGCCAGTGAGTTGAGAAACAGAAAGTGTTTCGCGAGCAAGAGGTTTGGTGGTATTCTTCTCTGCATTCGATTTGCCATTGAGCGAATAGGTGTACGAAATCGTTCCGCCTTTCTCACCGGCTGCAAATCCTGCCATGGCAATCAATCCATAAGCAACGGTCTGTGTGCTGTACCATGTATTCGAACTCAGTGATGCAGCAAGCTCTTTGGCCACAGGTGCGGCTTTTACGCGTTCACCAAGCAATACAAGGGTTTCTACAATCATGGCTTCGTCACGTGTATCACTGCCATAACTATAACTCATCGAAGTGTAGGCAGGAATACTTACCGGTGCATTCTGAATCATCGCCAAGGCGGTTTCTTTTTGACCAGCCATCGCAAAGGCTGCAGCAAGTCGCCATTTACCTGCAATCGATAATCCCGCATATTCTTTGAGTCTGTTCATCGCTCCCATTTCTGGTTTACCTGCAAGGGCAAGGGTGTAGAGTCGATAGGCCTGAATGAGATCATTTTCCCTCCAGTAATAATTGCCGCTGTTGGCATTCTGCACCTGCCAGTTTTGGGCTTGTTTGGTCTGATAAGTAATCCACGCACTTTCCCAATTGGCAGGCAAGGTGTATCCTCGCTTCTTCGCTTCCAACATAAAGTGACCGGAGTAACAACTGCCCCATTCATCTTCGTAATTGCCACCCGGCCAATACGACATTCCACCGCTGCGCAACTGGAATTTCGCGAGGCGATTGATACCGGCTTTTACATTTTCCATGGCTTTGTTTTTCTCAGCATCACTCAAATCCATCACATCCGATAAATACAATTGTGGAAATACTGACGACGTGGTTTGTTCTACACAACCATGCGGGTAGTCGAGCAGGTATTTTAACCTTCGCCCGAAATCGACAGGCGGAACGGTGCTTATTTCCAGGATGGCTGTATTTGTTCCATCCATGCCCGCGAGATTAAAGTCGGAAGACCACGATTGTCCTTTCTCCACAATGGCTTCGAATACATTCGTCGCGAACGGATTCGGATTGCGCACATCGAGTTCCACTTCGTAAGTGCTCTTGAAACTGCCACTTGTGACTGTTACTTTCACTTTTCCAACGCCGACTTTATCGGCAATTTTCACCGGGAAATTGATTACGTCATCTCCGGGTTCTGCAAACGACATCGTTTTGCTGGTGCCCTCCATGAACTGGAAGAACTCATTCGCTTCCACTTTTACATCTACATTTTTGATGGAATTTTCCATCGCAAAAACGGTTACCGGCAATTTCACTTCTTCGCCTGGTCCAACCACTCTGGGCAGCTATGCCAATACCATCAATGGTTTTTTAACGGGCACAGTTTTTTCCGCATTGCCATAAGCCATGTCCTTACCGGCCACTACCATCACACGCACTGATCCGATGTAATTCGGCATGGTGAATTTGTGG